>JASHPM010000367.1 GCA_030038115.1 Acidobacteriaceae bacterium
GTGCTGGGATGCGGAGGGACGGAACTGATCGGGTCGGGGACGACGATCACGGAAGAAGTGGTGTGGAACGACCAGTCGGATGGCGGAGGCGCGACGGGCGGAGGATTCAGCGCGTTGTTTGCGGCGCCGACGTGGCAGACGGGGGTTGCGGGTTTCTCGGGAACGATGCGCGGCGTGCCGGATGTGGCGGGGGATGCGTCGCCGGAGAGCGGCTACAACATTCTGGTGGACGGTGAGCAACAGGTGGTAGGCGGAACGAGCGCGGTGGCTCCGCTGTGGGCGGCGCTGATTGCGATGATCAACCAGATGAAAGGGACGCCGGTGGGGTTTGTGAATCCGTCACTGTATGGGGATGAGGCGGATTTTCACGATATCACGCAGGGAAATAACGGATCGTTTTCCGCGGGACCGGGATGGGATGCGTGCACCGGGCTGGGCTCGCCGAATGGGCAGGAGATTGCCGGGGCGCTGGGGTGAGGGAAGCGGTCAGCGTTCAGAAAAAGCTGGGGATCAGGAGGAGCGGCGCTGGTCCATTTGAAAGAGGAGAAATGACGAGAGTTTTTGTGGCCCCGTAGCTCAATTGGATAGAGCACCTGTTTCCCGAACGGGCGTATGAAGGTCCAAGTCCTTCCGGGGCCACCTGAGCATTATGCCTTATTCGAGCGCTTCTTCGCTGTGGTGTGTGCAATTCCGCCGCTTCGCTCAGGATGAGACTCGTGGCGTTAGTAGACTTCGCGGTGGAAGAGGTCGTCCTTTTCTTCGCAGGGCGAAGAGGTGCAGCCCACCGCGCAGGCCACCAGGGTGGCCACGCCGAGGGTGATAAGGATCGCCGGCAGATAGCTGCTCAATTCCGACAAATGGGCCAGAAGCTCATGCATATTCAGGACCCGCATTCTTCTCCGGTCCCCTTTTTGGGAAACCTGAAGCTGGGTTCAGGTTTCCTCGGTTTGGAGGGAGATTGACAGCCATGATGGCAAAGTTTGCGGGAGATGAAAATGACATTTTAGGTATGTAACCAGAGATTTAGGTGGTATTTCCAGGATCGGGAAATCCGGTACTGCGGTCACGGGGGTTGGGGCGGGCTGCGAGGCCGAATTTCTCTGATCTATAACGTTGAAAATAAACTGCTTATCATGGTTGAGATGGGAATAATCGCATGAGCCCGGAGGGTGGAAGCTCGGGGGCGAGAAAGCTTTGCGGAGCTCCGAGGGCTTCGGTTACCGCTGAGGCGGCGAGGTAACCGCTCCGGGCGGCGCCTTCCATGGTGGCGGGCCAGCCTGTGGCGGTCCAGTCGCCTGCGAGAAAGACGTTCGGCCAGGGACTGGCGGCTGAGGGGCGGAGCTGGTCGAGCTCAGGGCGTACGGAGTACGTGGCGCGGACTTCTTTGACGACGGCAGCTTTAAGGAGCGTGGCCGAGGCGACGGCGGGGAAGAACTGCGCAAGCTCCGCGAGGGCGAGGTCGACGATGGGCTGGCGCTGCATGGGGACGAGCGAACGCGAGGCGCTGACGACGAGTTCCAGATAGCTGCCTTCGGAGCGACGGTGCGACGGCTGAAGGCGGGACTTGTTGAACATCCACTGAATGGTGGTGTCGAGAAGCACGGCGTGGTCGAGGCGGGTGACTTCGCGATCGAACCAGAGGTGAATCCCGGTGATGGGGGAGTGCTCGAACTGGGCGAGGCTGGCGGCGAGCACCTCGGAGGCGGGGTTTTGCGGCAGCGCGGGCAGCAGCGCGGCCACGGCTTCAAAGGAGAGCGCGAGGACGACGGCGTCTGAGGCGATGCTCTGGCCGGATGCGCAGGTGACCCAGCCTTTTTCTGCCGGGGCAAGAGACTCGGCGCTGGTGCGAAGAGAGACGTGGCTGCCGCGTTCGCGGAGATAGCCGGCGGCTTTACCGTAGAGCTCGCTGAGAGGAATGGCGGGGATGCCCATGCGGCCGGATTCCGGCGAGAGCAGGAACGATTCGCGAAAGACTTTGGCGGCGTAGTGAACGGAGATGCGGTCGAGGTCTTCGTTCAGCGCGGAAACCAGGACAGGCTTCCAGAAGCGGTCGATGGCGCGCTGGGTTTGGCCGTGGCGGCGGAGCCAGTGGGCGAAGTTTTCGGCGGTGTCGGGCGGGAGACCGGTCAGAAACGACGAGAGGCCGCGTGCAATCGCCAGCTTGTCGCGCAGAGAAAAGGCGGGCGCGCGGAGAAACGCGAGCGTGGAGTGAAAGGGCGCGGGGAGGGCCCCAGGTTGAATGATGCTGGGTGGGCCGGCGTGCTCAGAGGAGCCGGGGGTCAGGAAAGTAAACCGGTCGTACCAGCGGATGGAGTCAAGCGCGCCGACGCGGCGGTAGAGGTCGATGAGGCTGGTGCAGCGGCCGATGAGGACGTGCTGGCAGTTGTCGATGACTTCGCCGGTGCCGGGATGTTCGTACGATGAAGCCCGGCCACCGAGGTAGGGCCGTCGTTCGAGGAGATGGACGCGGTAGCCGGAGCCGGCCAGGGCGCAGGCGGCGGCGATTCCGGCGATGCCTCCTCCGATCACAGTGACGGTTTTGGCGGATTGCGAATCAGGCATGGGTGCGGGACGAGCCGGTGATGCGATAGCGGAGCATCTGCAGGAGGCCGCGCAGCAGGATGGCGAGGCGGGCGCGGCGGGGGACGCGGACGCGCGTGGAGAAGACGTCGAAGTCGCGGCCCCGGATGCGCTCAAGAAGGCGGTGGTAGATGGCGATGAGGACCCAGAGGGCGGGGCGGGAGTCGGGAGCGATGAGGTACAGGAGCTGGTAGCCGGATTTGTAATAGTCCTCGGCACGTTTTGCGAGGCTTTCGAGGAGCTCGCGCTGGTTGAGGGTGATGTGAGCGCCGTCGCGCAGCGCCGCCAGGTCGTTGATGCGGACCCTGAAGCGGTAGAAGTCTTCAAGCGGCAGATAGACGCGGCCCCGCTCGGCATCCTCACGCACGTCGCGGAGGATATTGGTGAGCTGGAACGCGATGCCGGTGTCTTCGGCGAGCTGCTCGGCGCGCGGGTCGGTGTAGCCGAAAATACGGATGCAGACGAGGCCTACAACGGAGGCGACATAGTAGCAGTAGCGACGGAGGTCGTCGAAGGTGGCGTAGGTGTGGTATGGGGGAAGGCTGCCCGCGGGCTGGCCGGGAGCTGCGTCCGAGGGAGGTTCGCCTTCGAGGGCGGGATCGAGGTCCATGGCGGTTCCGTGGACGAGCTGATCGAGGAGTTCGAGAGGGATGTTGAAGCGCAGGCGGGTGTCATTGAGGGCGATGAAAATGGCGTTGCTGATGGGCTCTCCAGCCGCGGCGCGATGCCAGGCGGCCAGCCAGGAGGCAAGGTCAGCGCGGCGTTGCTGGCGGGGGCGGGATTCGTCGTCGGAGATGTCGTCGGCGTGACGCATGAAGGCGTAGACGGCGCAGATGGCGTTGCGCTTGTGTTTAGGCAGGGCGAGGAAGGCGTAGTAAAAGTTTTTCGCCTGGCGGCGGGCGATCCGGGTGCATTGTTCGTAAGCCGTGTCGAGTTTGAGGTCGGAAAAGCGGCGACCTGTGGTCAAAGTGCGCTCCATTTTCTTACAAGCGCGCGCAGCAGGAGGGTGGCTTTGCGGGCTTTGGAGATGGCGGGGCGGGCGCGGAGGACGTTGTAGTCCTGGCGCTCGATGGCGCGAAGGATTTCAAGACCGCCGCGCGAGAACAGGTCGAGGTCGAGCGCCAGCTCGCGGTCGACCATGCCGATGAGGGGAAGGCCGGCGTCGAACATGTCCCGAGCGAAGCTCACTTCGTGGCGCATCAGCTCGCGGAACTGCGACGTGAAACAGCCGACGGCGATGGAATGCTCGGTGACGCCGAAGCGGTCCATATCTGCGCGGGGGAAGTAAATGCGGTTTTTCTCGTAGTCGACGCGAACATCCTGCCAGAAGTTGGCGAGCTGGAGGGCAGAGCAGGTTTGGTCGGAGAGGGCGAAGCGCTCAGGGTCGCGATAGCCACAGGCATACAGCACGATGCGGCCGACGGGGTTCGCGGAGTAGCGACAGTAGCCCAGGACGCCGGCCATAGTGTCGAAACGGGTGACGGTCTGGTCCTGACGGAAGGCGATGAGGAGATCGGCGAAGGGCTCTTTGGGAATGTTGCAGGCGCGAATGGTTTCGGCCAGAGCGACGAAGACCGGATGGCGGGTCTCGCCGCGATAGCAGGCGTCGAGTTCGGCGCCCCACAGGTCGAGGAGGGCGAGGGATTGCTCGGCATTGCCGACTTCGTCTCCGAGGTCGTCGGAGACGCGGCAGTAAGCATAGATGGCGTGGAAGTGAGGGCGGAGGCGGCGGGGCAGAAACCAGGAGGCGACATGGAAGTTCTCGTAGTGCGTCTCGGCGAGACGACGGCACCAGGCGCGGGCCTGTTCCAGCGTGGGGGGCCGATCGGGGATGCGGTAGTCGGGCGGGAGCGCGGCCCAGGCCTTCTCGATCAGATCGTGGTGGGCGAGATCGACGGTCATACGCGAACGCGGATTTCTAGGGAATGATCGCGGTCTTGATGTCGCCGGCGCGGTTCATGAGGCGGCGGAAGACGCGGTTGAGCTCGGAGAGCGGGGCGCGGCTGGTGATGGTGTCGCTGCAGCGGAATTTGCCGCTGGTAATGAGGTCGAAGGCTTTGCGCGCGGCAGCGGGGGTGTGGTGGAAGCTGGCGCGGAGGGTGATGTTGTTGTAGTGCAGGCGGTTGGTATCGAGCTCGACTTTGGTGCCCGCGGCGCAACCGCCAAAGAAGTTGACCGTGCCCCCTTTGCGGACCATGTCCACTGCCCACTGCCAGGCGATGGGTTTGGCGACGGCTTCAATGGCGATGTCGACGCCGCGGCGCTGGGGAGTGAGAGCACGGACGGCGGCGACGGGATCGATATCGGGGCCGATCTGGATGACCTCGGAAGCGCCGAAGCGGCGAGCGGAGGCGACCTGCTCGTCGCGCTTGACGACGGCGATGACGGTGAGGCCGGCGAGCTGAGCAAGATGCATGAACATGAGGCCGATGGGTCCGGCGCCAATGATGGCGACGGTGTCGCCGGGATGAGGCTGACATTCGTCGAGGCCGTGCACCACGCAGGCCAGGGCTTCAGTGAGCGCGGCGTGCTCGAAGGAGATGCCAGTGGGGATGCGGAGGGTGTTTTTGGCGACGATGCGGGCCGGAATGAGCAGGAACTCGGCGTAAGCGCCGTTGTTGAAGATAAGGCGGTCGCAGAGGTTTTCCTGCTGGTGGCGGCAGTAGTAGCACTCGGCGCAGGGCGCGGAGTTGAGGGCAACGACGCGGTCGCCGGGACGAAAGGCGGCGACGCCGCGGCCGACCTGGTGGACGGTGCCGGCCAGCTCGTGGCCGAAGGGGATGGGGGGCTTGAGCATGCGGGCGTGATAGCCGCGACGGTAGACCTTGAGGTCGGTACCGCAGGTGAGAGCGGCGTGGACGCGGACAACAATTTCGCCGGTCCCAGCCCTGGGCATAGGGACCTGTTCGATCCGCAGGTCTTCGCGGCCATGGAGCACAGCGGCCGTCATTTGCGCTGCCATCATTCTATTGTCTCAAAGATGGGGGTTTTAAGGCTGGATGAAGACCTTCATGGAGGTGGGGCAGGGATTCGAAGCGACACGGATGGCCTCGACCGAGTCTTCAAGGGAGAAACGGTGGGAAATGAGGCGGGTGAGGTCGAAACCCGTGCGATAGCCGGCGAAGACGATGTCTTCGACCTCGGGCTGGAGCTCAAACGAGGAGCTGTAGGAGCCCAAGAGGGTCTTTTCGTCCATGCAGACGACGGCGGGATCGAAGGTGGCGTCGCTGTGCTGGGTGGCAGCGAAGAGCAGGATGCGGCCACCGGGGCGAGCGGCGTCCATGGCGGTGCGGATGAGAGCATTGCCGCCGACGGCGAGGATGACGGCGTCGGCGCCGCGGCCTTCGCTGGCGCGGTGGGCGGCGGAGACCACATCTTCCTGACTGGCGTCGATGGGGTGGTTGAGGCCATAGGCGGCGGCGAACTCGTGGCGCTCGGGATACAGGTCGGAGGTGAGGACCGTGGCGCCAGTGCGGGCGGCGAGAGCGGCAAGGAGGATGCCGATGGGTCCCTGGCCGATGACGAGGACGGTTTCGTCGGGTTCGAGTGCGAGATTGCGAATGGCTTTATAGCAGGTGTTGACCGGTTCGACGAAAGCAGCCTGCTCGAAGGGGACGTAGTCGGGGATTTTGATGAGGCCACGGCCGACGATCCAGGGCATGACGCGGACGTATTGGGCAAAGCCGCCGCCGGAGGGCTCAAAGCCGGCGGTGACGCCGACGCGCTTGTAATCGTTGCACTGGGAGGGGGTCTTTTTGCGGCAGTAATAGCAGCGGCCACAGGGGGTGTGATGAAAGACCATCACCCGGTCATCGACCTCGAAGCCGTGCACGCCTTCGCCAGCAGCAGCGATGACACCAGAGATTTCGTGGCCGAAGATGCGGGGCGCGGAATGGGAGCCAGTGTGGATCTTTTTGAGGTCGGTGCCACAGACGCCACAGGAGTGCACGCGAATGAGGACTTCGCCGGGGCCGATGGCGGGGACAGGGACGGTCTCGACGCGGACGTCGTTGATGCCGCGATAGACGGCAGCGCGCATAACGGCGGGGATGGGCGCAGGAGTTTGTTCCTGCAGGTCGTTGGTGGTTGCTGTAGCCATGGGAACAGGGACTAACTTTACTTTACCGAACCGGGGATGGAGGAGGAAACAAAATTCTCGTGGAGGAATTTTGCGAGCTCCTGAGCGGCAAGGCGGCTGTTTTTCTCAAGGTCGGCGAGGACGCGCCAGTACCGGGGATGCCAGAGGGTCCAGGCAACGAAGGCGGGCAGGCGGAGGCGACCGTCGGGGCCGGTGAAGCGGTAGAAGTCGGGGAGGTCGTCGTTGGGGCCGTCGGTGACGGCTTTGATACAGAGGAAGCGGAGGTTTTTTGCGCGGGCAAAGCGAGCCACGGTAGCAGCTTCCATATCGACGAGAGTGGCCTGGTAGGTTTCAGCGAGGCGACGCTTTTCTTCCGGGTTGGCGACGTGGTCAAGGGTGACGAGGCGCTGCGGCAGGGGTTGGTCCTGGAGCTGGCCTGGGGTTGGGTTGGGAAGCGGGTCAGTAGGGAAGCGCTCGCCGGTGCGGACGTCAATGGCTTCGCGGACGGAGACGGCCTCGGGAGCGCGGAGTCCGCAGGAGAGCGAGCCGGCGTAGCCGACGGAGACGAGGGTGTCGACGTTGCCGACGGTGAGGGCAAGTTCGCAGGCGCGGGTGACAGCTTTTTCGCCCATGCCGCTGCAGGCGGCGACGACTTCAAGGTCGCCGATATGGCCGGTGGCGAGGCCACCATGGTGGTTCCAGTGGCGGGCGAGGTGGCGAAGCTCGGAGGGCAGTGCGGCGATGAGGGCGATACGTTTCATGAGGGGCTCGATGCCAAGATCCTATCCATCTACTTTAGGGCAAGGAGCCGCTGTCGCGGGTCCCTTCGGTTTAATTCAAAATGCCGCGCTTATCGGCCCATGAGCTGGACCCCGTTTCGGGTTGGGGGAGGACGCAGGCCTCGGGTGAAGATGTCGCGCCTATGAGCAGGTGCATCCTTTCTCCTCTGCCTCGCGCCTGCGGAGGGCGGCTCCCTGAGGATCGGTGACGATATCGACCCAGTTTGAGTTGGGCGAGACTTCGGCGGCGTAATTGTCGTGCCAGTTCCACCACTTATACGGCTCGGTCTGGGGATAGCCTTCGGGCGAGTCCTCCCACTTCTCCTGGCGGCCGAGCGGAGTCAGATCGAGGTAGCTCCAGACGCTGCCCATGGCTTCGTCGCCCCGGTTGTTAATGAAGTAAGTGCGGAAGATGCGGCTGCCGTCGCGGAAGAAGACATTGTGGCCGTGCCACTCGTCGACGCCGAAGTCCTTATCGAAGTCGTCGACGATGGTGTACCAGGGCATCTTCCAGTCCATACGCGCTTTGAGGCGCGCGATGTCGGCCTGGCCAGCGCGCGAGGCCCAGGCGAGAGTGGTGTCGCGGGCGTTGAGATGGGCGAGGTTGCCGACCTGGTCAGCGCCGAGGGAGCATCCGCGGCAGGCATGCTCGGGCCAGCCGAAGACGCCAGGCTCGAAGAAGGCGCGATAGAGGATCAGCTGAGGGCGGCCTTCGAACAAGTCGAGGAGGCTGACCTTGCCGTTCGGTCCTTCGAAGACATACTGCTTCTCGATGGCCATCCACGGCATGCGGCGGCGCTGGGCGGCCATGGCGTCACGGGCGCGGGTTAACTCCTTCTCTTTAACGAGCAGTTGCTGGCGCGCCGCTTCCCACTCCTGCGGCGAGACGACTGGGGGCGTTTTCATTTTCGAGATTTCCATGTTTCTCTCCCTGATATTGATGGTGGTTCTCGTTGGTGATGGTCGATGCATGGTTCCGGCTGCGGAGCTTGCCGGCGACGAATGCGGAGACGCCGCCCGTCGAGGTGGCGCTGGCGGCGATCCAGGTGGCAGTTGCGATGCATACAGGACAGAACACAGGTCCCCCTTTTTTTGGCTCAGCGTTGACTGCTGCGCTTCTCGGCTGCTTTGTGGATGCGGGCGATGAGGTCGGTCCAGCCTTCCTCCACGCCGCGGTCGCCCTCGCCGATCCAGCCCATGGCGCGATGGACGAAACGGACGCGGGTGAGCCCGTTCTCTTCGGTGAGCCGGTACTGAATGTTGGAGACGGCCGGGGTGGACATGAAGAGCGGGCCGCAGAACTCGAGGAGCGATGGTGGCTTGATGGCCTGGACCGTGCCCCAGAAGTGTCCCGCGTTGTTGCCGAGGTCGCGGAACCAACGGCCGCCCGGCCAGGCTTCGAGCTTCATGGGCATCGCGACGCCGTCCGGCTTCGAGTTCAGGGGGCCCATCTGCTCGAGGATGGTCTCGAAGACGATGTCGATGGGCGCTCGAATCTCTTCCTGCTTCACAATCTCGAACGTCCGGGGTTGCTCCTGACTGATCGCTGCCATTACTCCTCCTTTTTTCCGCTGACTTTTGAGATCAACCGCTCCTGTGCCTTTTGCTCCGCCCGCCGCCTGATTTGGTCCAGCTGGTGGGTCCAGTACCGCTCGAAGGTCCTGACCCAGTCGTGCACCGTCTTCAACTCGGCTGCATTCAGCCGGTACATGCGGTGTTGTCCACGCCTGATCACCGTGACCACCCCCACCTTGCGCAAAACGCCGAGGTGCTTGGAAACAGCGGGCTGCGCCATGCGCAAGCGGACCACCACCTCCCCTACGGCATGCTCTCTGCCGTCGGCCAGCACCCCGATGACGTCGCGGCGACGAGGCTCGGCGATGGCATTGAAGACATCGGTGGTGGTGGCGGCTCGTGCCATGGTTTGGAATATATTCCTATATAGGAATATATGTCAAGAGAGAATTCGCCGGAGAGTGGGAAATGCGGAGAGGCGGCGAGGAGCGAGACGGGGAGGGTGCGGAAGCCAGGGCGAGCGTACGAGGGCAGGGGAACGAATCGGGTCGGCGCTGGGCGATCCCGGGTCCAGTGCCGCCGGATCAGCCTTTCAGCATCTTTGGCCTGGACGCGGTCTGGGCAAGGAAGCCGATCTGCCGACGAGGTTTCGGCGGCGGCGCCATGAGCGTGCGGATTGCCTTGATAATCTCGCTGATCGTCCTGTCGTGGGTTTCCAGCCTCTGCTCAAGCTGGATCAGTTTGGCGGCGAGCGCCCTGTGCCGGGCGAGCGTCTCGCGCAGCCGCACGAAGGCGCGCACCACGAAGACGCTCATCTCCACCGCGCGCGGGGAGTTGAGTACGGTGGCGGCCATGATGGCGCCGTGCTCCGTGAAGGCATAGGGCAGATAGCGGCGGCCGCCACGGTCGGAGTTTGAGATCACAAATTGTGATCTCAAAGATTCGTTCTCTTCGAGCGTGAGATGAAAGACGAAGTCCGGAGGGAAACGCTTGTAGTTCCGTTTGGCCGCCTGATTGAGCGTACGGACTTCGACGCCATAGAGGGCTGCGAGGTCGGAGTCGAGCAGGACCTTCTGGCCGCAAACCAGAAGAATTCGATTCTCGATCGGTTGCGGCGCGAGGGCTCTTCTCCTCGTCATGTCGACTCTCCTTTTGAGATGACAATTTGTGATCTCAAACCGACAGGATCGGTCTCTCGATGGTGCCCCTGTAATCGTGCGGTCGCTGCTGGCCATGGGTCAAGAAGGCATTGTCTTGCGCGATAACCAGGATAATGGGCAGAGAGTAATACCAGGACAGTCCGGCTTCCGGAGATCTGACTTGCATCGCACTCATCGCGGCGGCTTACGCCTGGGGCGCGTAGCCGTGGGCGCGAAACCAGTCGATGGCGGAGCGGAGTGCGGGGTAAACGGGGACGATGCGGAAGCCGAGCTCGCGTTCGGCTTTGGCGGACGAGGCGAACATTTTCTTTTTGCCCATGCGAACGGCTTCGACGGTGGCGCGCGGTTCTTTGCCAAGGAGGCGGCCGGTGAGGTTCTCGTCGAAGAACGCGAAGACCATGGCGACGGAATGGGAGACTTTCATGGTGGGCGAGGGAAGGCCGGTGATGGCGGACATCTTGTCGAGGATTTGTTTGAGGGTGAGGTTCTCGCCGCCGAGGATGTAGCGTTGGCCGGGGCGGCCGAGGTCGAGGTTGAGCGCATCGGCGTGGGTGCGGGCGACTTCGGCGACGTCGACAAGGTTGAGGCCGGTATCCATGTAAGCGGGAAATTTTCTGTTGAGGAAGTCGACGATGATGCGGCCGGTGGGCGTGGGCTTGACGTCGCCCGAGCCGATGGGGGTGGTGGGGTTGAGGACGATGACGGATTGACCGACGCGGGCTGCGTCGAGGGCGACCTGTTCGGCGAGGAATTTGGAGCGCTTGTAGTGGCCGACCATGTCGCTGAGGGAGACGGGGGTGTTTTCGTCGACGATGGCGCCGCTGGTTTTGAAGCCCATGGTGGCGACCGAGGAGGTGTAGACGAAGCGCGGGACGTTTTCTTCGCGGGCGATGCGCAGCAGGGCGCGGGTACCTTCGACGTTGGAGCGGTACATGGCATCGGGGTCGCGGACCCAGAGGCGGTAGTCGGCGGCAACATGCATGATGGCGTCGCAGCCGCGGATCGCGGAGCGAAGGGCTTCGGGCGAGAGCAGATCGCCGGTGACGGTTTCAGTGTCCGATCCGGAGGACAGGCCTTCAAGGTTGGAGAGGTTGCTGGTGGAGCGGACGAGGAGACGCAGGTCAGCGCCGCGGTCAGCAAGTTCGCGGGCGACGTGGCCACCGACGAATCCAGTAGCGCCGGTGAGGAAGACTTTCATGGAGCAGCCAGCAGCCTGTAGCCAGTAGCCAGCGAAGGGCGACGCTGGGAGTTCATTGAGGATCCACGGTGAGCCAGGAGGCGAGTTCGCTGACGGGGAGACGCACGCCGACGTAGAAGGCACCGAAGAGGCCGTAGAGGGCGCTGGCTTCGTCGAAGCGCATTTCGTAGATGAGCTTTTTGAAGACGCCAGGATGGTCGGAGAAGAGGTCGACGCCCCACTCCCAGTCGTCGAGGCCGATGGAGCCGGAGATGATTTGTTTGACGGCGCCCTGGAAGCGGCGGCCGATGAGGCCGTGCTCATGCATCATGCGGGCGCGGTCGGGCATGGGGACGGTGTACCAGTTGATGTGCTCGCCGCGGCGCTTATCCATGGGGTAGAAGCAGACGTACTTGGTATCGGGGATGGAAGGGTAGAGGCGCGCGGACATGGCGGAGGACTGGCGGTCGACCATTTCCTGAATCTGGCGGTCCCACTCGTCGCTGAAGGGCTCGACTTTTTCGTTGCCGAGGAGCGAGTAGGTTTTGACGGAGGATTCGTAGAGGCCGAGCTCGACGATGGAGAGGTAGGAGTGGGTGGGCTGAAGAAAGCTGCCGAATTCGGTGCGGGCGAGGTCACGCTGGATTTTCGCGAGCTGCTCGATGGAGTCGCGGAAATGGATGAGCAGGAGGTCACCCTTATGGCCGAGCTGGGCGAAGACGGCGCTTTGGTTGGGGCGGCCTTCGGAGGAATGGGTTTCGAGGGGCGCGAGCAGGGCCACAGCTTCGGCGATGGCGCGATGGCGGACGGAGGCGTCGGCGCGGCGCCACGCGGGCCAGTCGAAGCGGAACATTTGATGGAGGAGGCTGGAACCGTCGAGGGTGAGGGGAAATGGGGGTGTTTCTGGCATGCGTTACAGGTTACAGGTTACAGGTTGCAGGGTACAGGTCAGCGCGTTGAGGTGGATTCGTCGGCGTAGAAGCCGGCGATTTCGCGGGCGTATTTCTGGGCGATGACGCGGCGGCGGAGTTTCATGCTGGGGGTGAGCTCGCCGGAGTCGACGGTCCACTCGTCGGGGACGATGCGAAAGCGCTTGATGGTTTCAAAGTTGGCGAGGGTCGAGTTGACCTTGTCGACGAGGGCCTGGAATTCGGAGCGAATTTTTGGATCTTCGACGAGCTCGTGACGGTTGAGCGCAGGAATACCGTGTTCTTTGGCCCAGGGCTCGAGCGCGGCGAAGTTGGGCGCGATGAGGGCAGAGGCGAACTTGTGGCGGTCGCCAACGACGGCGACGTTGGCGACGAGGAAGCTGGTTTTGAGCTTGTTCTCGATGGGCTGGGGCGCGATGAGTTTGCCGCCGGAGGTTTTGAGGAGTTCCTTTTTGCGGTCGGTGATGAAGAGGAAGCCGTCCTGATCGATGTGGCCGATGTCGCCGGTGGCGAACCAGCCGTCCCGATCAACGGCCGCAGTGCTATTAATGGCGCCGGATTCGGCCCGATTATTCCAGTAGCCCTGAAAGATGCTGGGGCCGCGGACGAGCAGCTCGCCGTCTTCGGCGATGCGGCACTCGACGTTGGGCAGCGGCTTGCCGACGGAGCCCATGCGGTTGGCGTTGGGGGTGTTGAGGGCGATGACGGGCGAGGTTTCAGTGAGGCCGTAGCCCTCGAGGATGCGAATGCCGGCGCTCGAGAACCAGTGGGCTGTGTCGAGTCCGAGAGGCGCGCCTCCGGCGATGAAGTAGCGGACGCGGCCACCGAAGCCCTCGCGGAGTTTCTTATAGACGACGGCGTCGGCGAATTTCCAAGCGGGGGATGAGGGGTTTTGGCCAGCGGCGACTTTGTGCTTGTGGCGAGCCCCGGTTTTGAGCGCCCAGGCGAAGAGGCGGCGTTTGATGGCGGACTCCGAGGCGCGCTGCTCGGCGACCTGGCGGACTTTTTCGAAGACGCGGGGAACAGCGACGAGGATGGTGGGCTGGATGGCGAGGAGGGTCTGAGGCAGCTTGTCGAACGAGGAGCAGTAGGCGACGGCGACGTCTTTCGCATAGAGCGCATAGTCGAGATGGCGCGCGGTGATATGGGAAAGGGGAAGGAAGGAGATGCAGGAGTCGGTGGAGTTGAGGCCGAACTCGTGGAGGGAGTGGTTGACGTTGCTGGCGATGTTGCCGTGGGTGAGGAGGACGCCTTTGGGCTCGCCGGTGGTTCCGGAGGTGTAGATGAGGGTGGCAAGGTCGGGGGGTTGAATCTGGCGGGCGGTGTGTTCGAAGGCAGAGTCGTGTGCGGTGTTGTCGTCGGCGCCAGCGATGAGGGAGGAGAAGTTTTCGGCGCCGGGCGCAGGCTCGTCGTCCATGACGACGATGTGTTCGAGGGTGGTGGCGGCGCGGGAGGGGGCGATCTTGTCAAATTGGGCGCGCGTGGAGAGGAAGATGGCGCGCGAGCCGGAGTCGTTGAGGAGCGGGAGGATCTGTTCGGCGAGGAGGTTGGGATAGATGGGGACGTCGACGGCGCCGATGGCGAGGCAGGCGAAGTCGGCGATGGCCCACTCCCAGCGATTCTCGGAGAGGATAGCAACGCGATCGCTTTTGCCAATGCCCCAGGAGCGGAGCGCGGCGGCGAGGGCGCGGACGCGCTGATAGACCTGCGCTGAGGAAATGGGCTGCCATTTGCCGGAGGGGTCGGCAGCCAGGATGGCCCGCTCGCGGCGGCTCTCCGCGATGGTGAAGAAAATGTCGTTGAGGGTTTGAAGCTGCAGCACGCGCGGACCAATGTATCGGAGGCGGGGCGGTGGTGCAAGGGACTTGCCGCCAATCAGCGATCAGCGACCAGCGACCAGGAAAAGCGAAACAGCGTTCAGCGTTTCAGGAAGCAGCGGTGGTTCCCTGAAGGCCGAGGGCCTGGGCGTTGGCGCGCAGGGCGGCGATGCAGTTGGCGATGTGGTCGTCGAGGGGGAGGTCGAGCTCGGCGGCGCCTTTGATAATGTCTTCGCGATTGACGCCGCGGGCGAAGGCTTTGTCTTTCATCTTTTTTCTGACGCTGGTGACATCGACATCGTGAATGGATTTGGTGGGCTTGACCAGCGAGCAGGCGGTGAGAAAGCCGGCGAGCTCATCGCAGGCGAAAAGGGCTTTGGCGAGCTGCGACTGGCGCGGCACGCCGGAGTATTCCGCGTGGCCGAGGATGGCGGTGCGAATCTCCTCGGGCCAGCCCTGTTCAGTGAGGATGGCGATGCCGACGAAGGGATGCTCGTCGAGCGAGGGATGCTTCTCGTAGTCGAAGTCGTGGAGAAGCGCAGTGGCGGACCAGGTTTCAAGAAGGGCGTCGCGATCTTCGCCAACGAGGCCGGTGGCATCGGCATGGCGCAGGGCGTAAGAGCGGACGCAGGTTTCGACAGCGAGGGCGTGTTTAAGCAGGCTGGGCGACTGCGTGTGCTGGTTGAGAAGGGACCAGGCGCGATCGCGGGAGAAGGAAGAGTGAGGCATAAGGTAAATTTCCCTTTCGGTTTTTCCTGGCAATTCCTGGAATATTTCCGTGAGGCTCACAGTTTTTTACTTGACAAAAAGGATACCTACCCGGCAATGTATGTCAAAGGTCGATTTGACGTGGCCGCAGTTCGCCCGCCGAGTCAGCCCGGATCGCACGCTCTGGCGTTCCGTACAACCTATGGCAACTACGTTAGCAACTGTTGAGGCCCGCGAGGTACTTCGTTGCGACTTCTGTAGCCTGGTACAGTTCCGTACGTCGAATTCCCTTTGCAGACGTTGCCGCAAGCCCCTCGAGATCGACGAGCCGGAAGCGATGTCTCCCCAACTGGTAGCGACGAACACGCAGGGTGCGGAAGAAGCAGAGGGCATCGACGTGGCGCGGGCGGTGCGCGAAGTACGGCACGACCGTTGTCTGAGCCAGCGGCAACTGGCTGGACGCATGCAGGTGCCGCGCACCTACATCTCAAAAATCGAGAACGGCAAAGCAGTGCCGACGCTGTCATCGCTGCAACGGCTGGCGCAGGCGCTGGAAGTCGGCATCTGCGATCTGCTGCACGATGGGCAGAGCCGCAGAGCGCGCGAAGCGGCGGCGGTGCTGGCCGATCCGTTTCTGGCGGAGATTGCACCGCTGATTGCGCAGATGGACGCTTTTCAGCGGGCGATGTTCCTGAACCAGGTGCGTGAGATGGCTGGCGGACGGCGGCGCTCGGCGTAAGCATTCACCTAAAATCACTTTTCATTTATGGCGCGCAGGATCGCCGGGTTCGGCGCCCGTTCCGATCTGTATAATCTGGCGCAGAGGGAACTGCTCCCAGCTTCCGCGGCTTTGGCGCGATCCGGCCGTGCCGTGCGATCCGAATGAGCGAGGACGATAGCCCGTCCGATCATCCGTCCGCGGGGCACTCGA
>JASHPM010000368.1 GCA_030038115.1 Acidobacteriaceae bacterium
AATCAGGCTGCTCGCCGGAGGAGGACTCAGTTTCTTGATGAGACTCTGTGTGATCCGCTGCCGCAAAATGCACCCCCTCTGATGCAGTCTGTGTCCGTACTGTGTCCGGGTTGAACGAGCGCCGGTGACTTTTTGTGTCTACGAGTGTCTTTCAGTATGCTTCAGAAGTCGCTGATCTTATTAATGATAACAGACAAGCCGTTTTTCTGCTAGAGGATAGATTTTGCGCAGATTTTGACTCTGGATCAGCATATCGGGGTTCGAATCCCTGGGGGGCAGCCAACAAAACAAAAGACTTAGCCACCTTTCCATTGCTGAACCGTTATCCCGGTGTGCCTTAAAGTGTGCCGTAAATTCTCGCTGTTGCGCCCGTTCACCATCTCCGCCAGTCCCTTCATATCGGGGTGAACATGCCTCTGGGTTGTGGTTACGCTGTCATGGCCCAGCAGTTTTCTGCACCATCCGGACGAGAATTTATCTTCGCGGACCTGGTTGAGTTTCAGATGCTCTTCATAAACGTCCTCGCTCTTTTCGTCACCGGCGAGCAGGTCTTTCCCGAGGGCGGGTCTGGCAGATCTTTCGGGAGATCGATGGGCAAAGTCACTTGACCGGGCGCCGAAACCTGACGTATGTTGAAGTATTGTGGTGAGGGAGTTCACCCTTAACCGCTGTCCTCCCAATAGCCGGACAGATGATGACTCCTGACAGGGAATCCTGTTGCGGAGCCATGTCCCGGCAAGATCTCTGATCAGAAAAACCTGGAGCTCGATTTTGAGAATGACCAGCACTTGCGCTGTATCCTCGCCATGGTTACGCCTGGTGTTGATCCGCTCGATAGCTTCGGCCACCTGGAGAAGTCATGCCCCAGCACGAACCAGATAGTCTCACGCCGAGGCGATTTCCCGGGGAACTGAACGGTCCCCAGCAAAGCCGCCTTCGAATCACATGCCATTACATCGATAAATTGCTGAGCGACGCCGAGCATATTCTTCATCAGGCGACATCGCAATCTCCATTTCCGCGCTATGTCATCGATGTCACTCCGGCCCAGGTTCGCGTAACCGAGGATTATGTACGCCGGCTCCGTGCACAACTGTTGCGAGCTCTGGATTGGCAGCAACTCAAACCGAAACCGCCGGACATTCCGGCGACGCATGCGGTGCTCACCAATCTCGCTTTCATTGCTATAGCGGTTGAGGAACTAAGGCCCAGCTACATGCGGGGTTCCGGGGTTGTCCCGGAAGACGCAGTCGACGAACTCAACGGCGTAGTTCATGAGCTTCGCTCCCTGGTCGAAGGGATGGAACGCTACCTTCGGCAGGAACTCGGTACTAACCTGGAATCGCGCCTTCAGAAACTGGAGCAGACGGGTTATGATGTCGCTCTGTTGCGGGCGATCGAGCAAATCGTTACGCGCCACGGCCTTGTGGAGTTTCGTCCGCGTATCGCTTTGCTGGCTTCCCGCATGGAAGACGACAATTTGGAGGTCGCGCTCTTTGGCAGGGTCAGCAGTGGTAAGTCATCTCTGCTGAATGCGCTTCTCGATACGGACATACTGCCCGTGGGCGTGAATCCCATCACGGCCGTGCCGACGAAGTTGCGGTATGGCGCGACGCTTCAAGCCGCCGTAACCTACGGTGACGGTCGCAACGAGATTATTCCGATCGAGCAGCTTGCTGTTCTGGTGACCGAACAGGGCAATCCCGGCAACCTGCGCAATGTCGTCCGCGCGCTGGTAGAGGTGCCATCCCGCCGGTTGAAGCAAGGCATCGTTCTGGTGGATACGCCGGGACTCGGCTCTCTCGCCAGGAAAGGCGCGGCGGAGACGCTGGCATATCTTCCGGTCTGCGACCTGGCGATGTTGCTGATCGATGCCGGGACGACGCTGAACGAAGAAGATATCGGAACACTGGGGCTCCTGTATGAGGCAGGCATCCCCGCATTGGTCCTTCTCAGCAAGTCGGACCTGATGGCGGAAGGCGATCTTCACAGAGCCGTCGCGTACATCGAACAACAGCTCGATCACGAGCTTGGAATTACGATTCGAGTTCACGCCGTAAGCTCCATACCAGCAGCCCGTGCTCTGCTCGACCACTTCTTCGAACGAGAACTGCTGCCTCGCTTTGAAGACGCGCAAAGTCTGCGCCAGGATTCGGTAGCCAGAAAGATCGGCGCTCTGCGAGATTCCGTGATCGCTGCGCTGGACACCACTCTCGACCGGGAAAAACGCGAAGGGTCGCAGCCAGCGGTTGCGCCGCCTGAGCTGGAAGCGCGGCTGCGCCTGATCACAGGGGAAATTGGTGAGCTGGGCAGGCAGCTCGACCATACCTGGCTGGAACTCGGAGAGTCGGCTCAATCCGTTATCGATCGCGCTGTCGATTGCGCTATTTCCTGGGTTCGTTTGAATCCCGGTCAGCAAATTACGGGCATACAGCTTTCCGAATGGATTCAGGACGTAGTGCAAGGGAACCTGACACCCCGTCTGGAGCAAATGCGAACTGCAATGCAACGAGCTATCGAAAATCTGCAGGATGTGGCGAAGAGTCTTGGAAGTGCCGAAGCGCCATCTGTACAGGAAGTCGACGACATCCTGCGAGAGGCGCCGCGATTCGAACTCGCAACTCTCCCCGCCGAGACGACCGCTGGAAGATGGAAGTGGCTCGGTGAACGCGTGGTTCGCTCCGCCACCAGAAGCAGCCTCATGAAAAGTATCGGACCCACGCTCAAAGAGGAGCTTCATGTTTATGGCTACGCTCTGCGGCAATGGGGCGATCAGGCGATCAGAAAAATGGAAATGGCCGTTAATTCCTATGCCGATGCTTACCGCGCGCAGATTCATCGACTCAGCGGCTTTTCGAATGGAACAACGGATACGGCGCAGTTAAAGAGCGATCTGCATCTTTTGCGAAACTGGAACTC
The DNA here is from genome assembly GCA_030038115.1 of Acidobacteriaceae bacterium. Taxonomy (GTDB): domain Bacteria; phylum Acidobacteriota; class Terriglobia; order Terriglobales; family Acidobacteriaceae; genus Palsa-343. Next base: position 2,920 of record JASHPM010000368.1, read on the forward strand.
AGCAGAAGTGTCTGATCTGGCGGAAAAACGGGCCTGATATACAGAGGGGAGAGCAACGTTGCAGAAATACATATTCATTGCGCTGGGCGGCTCACTCGGTTCAATCGCGCGGTACTGGGTTGGCACGACGATTTCCGGCCGGTACGGAACGAGATTCTATTACGGAACCTTCGTTATCAATCTCACGGCCTGCATCATCATCGGGTTCGCACTGACGTTTCTTGGCAAACGGACCGAGCTCAGTCCCGCCTGGCGCTATCTGGTCCCGATTGGCTTTGTTGGGGCGTACAGTACGTTTTCGACTTATGAATGGGAAATGTTCTCGTCAGTCCGTACCGGTGCGTTTCTAATTGCAGCGTTGTACGCGTTCGCCAGCCTGTTTCTGGGGCTTGTCGCCATCTGGTGCGGCGTTGTGATTGCGGAGGCTGTTTCATGAGAAGGCATAAGGGGCACGTTGTCTATCATTCGATCCTGCCCGCTCTGCACCAGCCCGGAGATGAGTGGCTTCCGGAATCCAACCGAATTACCTGGGGGCCGTCGGCCGCGCAGTCGAATTTCCTGCTGCGCAGCGGGAACTCCGTCCCTAAAGAGAGAGGATTAATATGCTGAGTGCCGGAAAAGCTGTGAAGGTGAGCATCTATCTGAGCGAGGGCTCAAGCCATCGCGGGATCTCCACTTATTCCCGCATCCTCGATTTTCTCTTTTTCCGGGGCGTCTCCGGGGCAACCGTGATGAAAGGAGTTGCCGGCTTCGGCGCAGATCACCACATGCACTCGTCGAGCTTCGTGGAGATCTCCGACCACCTGCCGCTCAAGATCGAATTCATCGAGTCACGAGAGAAGGTAAATGAACTGCTGGGTAAGCTGGAAGAGATGGCCGGAACCGGCATGATTGAGGTACAGGAAACCACGGTCGCCAAGCCGGCACAGCCATCCCGGGCGAAGAAAGTTTTGCCTGCGGATCACGAAAAGATTGAGGGGAAAGCGCGGATGATGCGCATCTACATCGGCGAATCCGACCGATGGAAAGACAAACCACTCCATCAGGCTCTGGTGGAGGCCATGCGAGCCAACGACATCGCCGGTGTAACCGTCTATCGCGGCATCCTCGGATACGGCGCCCACAGGAGACTTCATAAGGACAAGCGCCTGCACCTCAGTCACGACTGTTCGATTATGCTCTCGGCCGTTGACAGCGAAGGCAAGCTGCTCGCTTTCCTTCCTCTGGTGGAGCAGATGGTGGAGGAGGGCCTGGTCGTTCTCTCCGACGTGGACATTATTAAGTATTCCCACCGGGCCATTGAGGCCGATGCGGACAATGGCCCTGATACTTCCGGAGAGGCTTTGGGACAGGCGGAGGCTGAACCGTGAAAGAGCAATTTCAGGCTCGTATGCTGCGAATCCACTTCGGCGAGAACGATAAGTGGAACGGAAAGCCGCTGTACGAAGCCATCGTCTCAAAGTGCCAGGAGCTGGGACTGGCAGGAGCTACTGTCTACCGGGGCATCGAGGGCTACGGGGCGAGCACTCGCATTCACCACGCCAGCCACTGGAAATTCTCGAGAGACGCCCCAATCATGGTGAGCGTGATCGACACCGAAGAGCAGATCGCGAAGCTGATTCCCCATCTGGATGAGATGGTCCAGGACGGCCTGGTTGCGATGTCCCGGGTCGAAGCCATCCGATACGTTCGTCAGGAAGATACTCGGGGAAAAGCGTGACACCAGATGCAGACATACAGCAGCCTTTCGGATGAGCAGGATGATGGCGGTCTTCTTACGGAGACATCCGTGCCTGCGGATGGCGCCTCGCGTCTGTTGCGGTTGGCCGATCTGGCTCAGGAACTTGTAGCAGCGGCGGTCGCCGAGGAAGCACAGGAGCTCGCGGCGCGGGTTTCCGAAGGGCGTTTTTATGTAGCTTGTGTCGGCCAGTTTAAGCGAGGCAAATCCACCCTGCTCAACGCTCTGGTAGGCCACAAGGTTGTTCCGACCGGGTTTGTTCCGGTCACCGCGGTGCCCACCGTGATTCGGTCTGGCGACGCACTTCGCGCGCGCGTTCGCATGCGTGACGGGTCCTGGCAGGATGTCGCCCTGCCCAACCTGAAGGAATACGTAACCGAAGAACTCAACCCCGAAAACAAAAAGGGAGTGGACGGCGCGGAGGTATTCGTATCAAGCCCTCTGTTGTCCTCCGGCATGTGTTTTGTGGACACGCCGGGTTTAGGCTCAGTCTTCACTGGAAATACGGCGACCACACGAGCGTTCATTCCTCACATTGATGCAGCGTTGGTGGTTGTGGGAGCCGATCCTCCGATTGCCGGTGAGGAGTTGGCGCTGGTGGAGGCAGTTGGCAGGCAAGTTCAGGATTTGATTCTGGTGATCAACAAAGCCGACCGCACCAGCGATCCGGAGCGTGCGGCTGCAGTTAAGTTCACACGTGAAGTTCTGGAGAAACGGCTGCATCGCCCCATGGGCGAGGTCTTTGAGGTGAGTGCCGCCGAGCGAATGGAAAACCGCGGTCCGCTGCGGGATTGGCAAAAACTGCTGGCGAATTTGTATGACCTGGTTGAAGACTCAGGCAGAAATCTGGTGCGCGCCGCCTGCGACCGCGGCCTGCAGCGGTTGAGTGAGCAACTGCTGGCTATTGTCAGCGAGGACCGGGACGCGCTTCTCCGGCCCGTGGAGGATTCCGAACGGCGCATCCAGCTAATGAAGGAAACGGTCAGCGATGCTGAACGCTCGATGCGCGAGCTGAATTTTCTGTTCATGGCGGAACAGCACCGGATTTCGGATCTCCTCGTTGATCGGCACAAACAGTTTTTCCGTTCCGCCTCGATGGAATGTGAAAGCAAATTCGACCAGGCGCTATCTTCCGTACGTCGCGGATTGGGGCCGCACTATCGGCGCCGAGTGATGCAACTCGCCCAGGAAATCTCGCGCGGTAAGGTCATGCCCTGGCTCAAACTGGAGCAGGAAGAGGGCGAGCGACAATATCGCATTGCGGCTCTTCGATTCGTGGAGATGGGTAACGCCTTCCTGAACAAGCTGGCCGATGCCGGCCTGAATGAACTCGCGCGGATGCCCCATGCCCTCGATCCGGAGAAAGGCCTGCGCGTGCGTTCCAGGTTTACGTTCGAGGACTTCATTGGAACTGCACAACCCCCATCGCCGCTGCGCTGGCTAGCCGACATCTTTCTGCCGATTGTGGGCGCACGCAGGATCATCACAAATGAAGGCCGGGAATTTCTGCTTCATCTTCTGGAAACGAACTGCTCGCGCGTACACAACGATGTTCTCAACCGCATTCAGGATAGCCGGGATCGCCTGGAAGTCGAGATTCGCAAGCTGCTGCACGAAATCAGCCGAATTGCAGAACAGGCACTGGATCGGGCGCGCAAAGTCAAAGAGGAAGGAGCTCCCGCCGTACAGTCGGCAATGGAACGACTCAACCGATTAGAACGGGAGGTTTCGGCACTCGGCTAATGCGGTTTTCGCTTTGCAGGCTGTCGATTGCTGTGCTACACCTTGAGGGACGGCGACGGAATCCGCCGAAACCGCCTTCCGAAACGGAGGGCTGATGACTCCTGCGATGGCGCGGGAGTTTTTATTTTGCTCAGAGGATTCTGACATGGCAGGATCGGCTCTTCATGCGCCGGATGCTGAGTACCTCGCCGCGGTGAACCGCGCGGACGAGATGGCGCGGCTGCAGGCACAGGTGCAGAGAAGGAAGTCGATGCTGATTTACGGGCCGGAAGGGGCGGGAAAGACACGCCTGCTTCAGAACTTCGTGGCGACCCAGCCTCTCGCACTGTATGTTGCCCAGATGCGATCCCCGCGTGACCTGATGCTGGCGCTCATTCAGGATCTTCGAGGCCTCGCCAAACGGGAGCTGCGGCTCCCTGCAAATCCTCAGACGCTCAGCACATCGTCGCTAAAGGGAATGGTACATCGCGCGCTCGACGAATTTCCGTTTCTCCTTGTACTGGATCATCTGGCTGGTCCGTCCCGTGTCGCTACGGGCATGATCAGAGAGTTGCATCATTACGGGCGCACGCCCGTTTACTTTGCTGCACGCACTCCGCATATGGAAGATGTGGGCGGGTTGTTGCCCATGTGCGCCGATCGTTCCGAAAAACTTGAGATCAGGAATCTGGCCCCATCCGTCGCGCGCGAATTCGCAAAAAGAGAAGCCGGGAGAACAGCCCTCCGGGCCTCAAACCTGGAGACCGTGCTGCATTCGCTGGTTGACTGGAGCGAAGGCAACCCGGGCAGCATCCTGCAAATGCTGAAAATGGCGGCTCTGTCCCGATATCGGATGGGCGACCAAATCAAGGCGCACGTTCTCTATCTCGATTACCGGATGGGCCGGCGCTGACAGGCGAAGCGCTTCACTCCCCGGGAATTTTTCACAGGATGTACGCTCGGAGCAGGCCCGCTTGAACATTGAGCGGGGCTGGAAGAGAATGGCGCTGTCTTCCATTTCCACATCTTGTTGTATTCGACGGTCAGAAAAACGGAGCGCCGGTCATGAAGAGATTTGTGTATGGAGTGGTTTACCTGATGGTTCCCGCATTTATCGCTGCCGCGCAGGGGACGAGCGTCCCGGGGCAGCCGCCGCTGATCGATCGTGAGCTGATCTTCGGAAATCCGGAGATCGCCGCGGCAGAGATATCGCCGGACGGGCGTTACATCGCGTTCCTGAAGCCGTGGAAGGACACGCGCAACATCTATGTGAAGGCAGTAGACGAGCCATTCAGCGCGGCGCGGCTGCTGACGACGGAGACGAAGCGTCCGGTGGCGGGCTACCTGTGGACGCGGGACGGGAAGTTCATCATCTATGCGAAGGATCATGACGGCGACGAGAACTTCAACGTGTACGCGGTCGATCCCTCAGCGCAGCCGGCAGCAGGAGCGGATGCTCCGGCGTCGCGCGACCTGACGGGGCTGAAGGGCGTTCGGGTGGAGCTGATCGAGGCGCCGAAGAGCGACCCGGATATCGTGTACATCGGGCTGAACGACAGAGACAAGGCGTGGCACGATCTTTACCGGCTGAAGATTTCGACGGGTGAGAAGACGCTGGTGCGCAAGAACACGGAGCGCATCACGGGCTGGGTATTCGACGTGCAAGGAAACTTGCGGCTGGCTACGCGCAGCGCCGACAACGGAGATACCGAGATTCTGCGCGTGGATGCGAACGGATTCACGAAGATTTACTCGTGCTCGGTGTTTGAGACGTGCGATCCGCTGCACTTTTTGCCGGATGGTTCGCGCGCCTACATCGAGACGAACAAGGGCACGAATCTGATTTCGCTGGCTCTGATGAATCCGGCGACAGGAGAGACGGAGACGGTGGAATCGGATCCAGAGGGGAAGGTGGATCTGGGCGGCGCGATGTTTTCGGAGGCGACCGATGAGCTGGTCGGAACTTCGTATTACTACGACCGCGAAAAGCGCTATTTCCGCGACAAGCATTTCGCGGCGGATTACAAGTGGCTGGAGAAGCGGCTGCCGGGCATGGAAATCAGCATGGGTTCGCGGACGCGCGATGAGAGCGTGTGGCTGGTGACGGCGTCGAGCGATACGGAGCCGGGACAGACTCTGCTGTTCGACCGGAAGACGCATAACCTGACACCGCAATATAAGGTGCGAGAGAAATTGCCTCGCCAGGACCTGGCGGAAATGCAGTCGGTCACGTACCCGTCATCGGATGGTCTGGAGATTCCGGCTTATCTGACGCTGCCGAAGGGAGTGCCTGCGAAGAACTTGCCGGCGCTGGTGATTCCACATGGTGGGCCGTGGGGGCGCGATGTTTGGGGCTACAACCCGCTGGCGCAGTTCTTCGCGAATCGTGGATACGCGGTGCTGGAGCCGAACTTCCGCGGCTCGACGGGATATGGACGGAAGTTTCTGGACGCGGGGAATCTGGAGTGGGGACGCAAGATGCAGGACGATCTGACCTGGGGTGTGAAGTACATGGTCGCGCAGGGCATCGCGGATCCGAAACGCGTCGGCATTCTGGGCGGCTCGTATGGGGGGTACGCGACGCTGGCGGGGGTGACATTCACGCCGGATTTGTATGCGGCGGCGGTGGACATTGTTGGACCGTCGAATCTGATTACGCTGCTGGGATCGATTCCCCCGTACTGGGAGTCAATCAGAAAGGTCTTCTATCAGCGGATGGGGAATCCGGACACTCCCGAGGGGAAGGCTCTGCTGGAAGCAGAGTCGCCGATTCACTCCGCCGACAAGATCAAGACACCGTTGCTGGTGGCGCAGGGAGCGAACGATCCGCGCGTGAACCGGCGCGAAGCGGAACAGATTGTGGTGGCGCTGCGGGATCGCGGTTTTCCGGTGGAATACATACTGGCTCCCGATGAAGGCCACGGGTTCCAGAGGCCGATCAATAATCTGGCGCTGTTCATGGAGTCGGAAAAGTTCCTCGCAGTGCATTTGGGCGGACGGTACCAGGAAGGCGGAACGCCGGAAGAAGTGGCTCGACTGAAGGAGATCACAGTCGATCCGAAGACGGTGGTACTGGAGAAGACGATCAGTGCGAGCGCGGTGGGAGTGCCGAAGCCGGTGGCGGATCTGAAAGCAGCAACCTGGCATTATCAGGTGCAGATCGCAGTGGGCGGCCAGCAGGTGGCGATGAAGCTGGCGACCACGATTGCCGATGGCGGAGATACATGGACGGCCACCGACACGATGGATACGCCGCAGGGAAGCGCAACGGACACGGCGACGATTGCAAAGTCGAGCCTGATTTTGCAGAAGCGGAGCATTAAGCAGGGACCGGTGGCGATTGATGTGGATTATGCCGGTGACAAGGCAGCGGGGCAGTTCAGCATGAACGGACAGACCCGGCCGATTGCTGTCGATCTGGGCGGGCCGGTGTTCGGAGATTCCGCGGGAGGCGATCAGTCGATCGCGTGTCTGCCGCTGGCGGAAGGGTACAGCACGACCTTCCGCAACTTCGATCTGCAGTCGCAGAAGGTGAAGCTGCTGCAGCTGAAGGTGACGGGCGTGGAGCAAGTGACGGTGCCGGCGGGGACCTACGAGGCTTATCGTGTGGAGATTACGCCAGCCGACGGCAGTTCGGATAAGAAGACGCTGTGGATCGAAAAGGGATCGCGGACGGTGGTGAAAGGGTCGGCGGTGGTGGCGGCGATGGGCGGAGCTGTGGTGACGGAGGAGCTGGTGCAATAGCCGGATCGGCGGAAGAAGGCGGCCCGGGACCGATTTGCAACTGTGCCAGTTACGAATCTGGCCCTGGGGGGATAGATCGCCGACGGTGAGGAGAAGTCGATAGAGTAGATGCCATGCCCGGCAGATGGCTGGCGGTTCTCTCCTTGTTTGCGCTGATTGCATCGGAAGTGTGCGGACAGAGTTCTGCACAGCGGGCCCTGGACGAGGCATTGTCCGGGACGAACGCAATTGCAATCGTGCTGGATGGGCAAAACGGGCGGCCGATGGCAGCGACGCGTGGGGAAGAGGCGGGCCGACTGGCGAGCGCGCCAGGATCGACGCTTAAGCCGTTCTTCCTGGCGGCGGCGCTGAGACAGGGAAGCGTGCGCGCAGACACGACGGTGGTGTGCCACGGGAATCTGCGCATCGCGGGACACGATTTGGCCTGCACGCATCCCAGGGACGAGAACATTCTGGACGCGGAACGAGCGCTGGCCTACTCCTGCAACGAGTGGTTTGCGAATCTGGCTCTGCGGTTTAATCCCGCGCAGGCGACGGATGTGC
>JASHPM010000369.1 GCA_030038115.1 Acidobacteriaceae bacterium
TACACGTACCGCGAAAACACGCGGCAGATCATCGGCGATCGCTGGGGACGGAAATTTTCCGTCGGGGAGCGCGTGCGTGTGATCCTGGACCGGGTCGATGCGGTCGAGAAGCGCCTGCAATTCTCGATTCTGGACGAGGAGGAGCCGTCTGCGGCGAAGACGCCCGGCTCTTCGGCAAAGAAAAAGAAGAAATCCCGCCGCAATGATGCGCCGCCGCCAGCCCCATCCGCAGCACATTCTGCCAAATCCGGAAAAAGTAAGAGCAGCCGTTACAGACCGCCCCGCCATTTTGGCAAAAAGAAGAAACGTCGCTGACCCAGCGCGCCGGGGCCGCTTTCACTCCCGATATAGCCACGCCCCCACGACGGCTGCGACGATCAGGGCAGGGAGCGACGTCACGACGGGCATCAGCAGAGCGTGAGGAGAGACGAAGCCAAGAGATCCCCAGATGGAATCGTCGATGGTTGCGATCAACCACCAGGCGAACCCCGCAATCACCGCAGTCCTGATCCCTGGTCCGTAGCGCGGACGAATTGCCGCATAGAGCCATACCGCCCACATACCCATCACCAGATTCAGGCCGACCAGCAACGCGACCATGCCACCTGGCGGTTTCGTCAGTCTTCCGCCAGGAACGGCGGCGACAAATTCTCTGGAGAAAAAAGTGGTGATGAAGGAAGAAAGTACGGTCCAGACGAGCCCAGCGACAAGACCGCCAATGATGACCCGGACCCAGTTGATCTTGCTCATCTCAACCTCCGGCGAGTGAAGAGTAGCACCTGGGGCGACCCAGGCAGAAAATATTGTGGAAGGCGCGGTCGGGAGTTTTCAGCGCCGGTATGCGATCCGGCCCTCGCTCACCGTCAGCCGCACGCGCCCCTGCAACTCCCAACCGTCAAAAGGCGTGTTCTTCGACTTCGACCGCGACTCAGCAGCGCGAAACACCCACTTCTCCGCCGGATCGAAAACCACAACATTGGCAGCCGATCCGACAGCGAGACCCCCCAGCCCCTTCAGCCCCAGTGCCTCGGCGGGACGACTGCTCAGCAATGCCAGTACCCTGGCCAGCGGCATTTTGTGACGCACATGCAGCACCTGCATCGCCAGGCCCAGCGCGATCTCAAGACCGGTAATGCCATTGGGCGCGCGCTCGAATTCCTGCTCTTTCTCGTGCGTCGCATGCGGAGCATGGTCTGTCGCAATCGCATCCACCGTGCCGTCGAGAATGCCTTCGATCATCGCCGCGCGATCGCTCTCGGCACGCAGCGGCGGGTTCATCTTCGCGTTCGTGTCGTAAAGGCCAATGCGCTCTTCCGTCAGTGCAAAGTGGTGTGGCGTCACCTCGCAGGTGACGTGCAGGCCCTGCTTGCGCGCAGCGCGCACCGCGTCCAGCGCCTTTCTGGTGGAAAGATGCGCGACGTGCAAATGGGCGCCCCTGACCTGCCGCAGCAGGGCGATGTCGCGCTCCACAAGGCTCGACTCGGCCTCCACCGGCATCCCCCGCAAGCCCAGGCGAAAGGCCAGCGCTCCCGCGTTCATCGAGCCGCCGCCGGTCAGGCGCGTGTCTTCCGCATGCTGGATCACCGGCAAACCCAGCGGCGCCGCGGCACGCAGTGTCTCCAGCATGATCGCGTCGCCGAGAATGGGCTTGCCGTCGTCCGTGACAGCAATCGCGCCTGCTTCTTTCAGCGCCGCGTAATCCGTCAGCGCTTCGCCCATCGAGCCGCGCGTGGCCGCGGCGATGGGCAGCACGCGAATCGACGCGCCGCGCTCCGGCGCCTGCATCCAGCGCGTGATCTCCGGCGCGTCGTTGACGGGCACGGTATTCGGCATCGCGCAGACGGTAGTGAATCCGCCGGCGGCTGCGGCTGCTGTGCCCGTCGCAATCGTCTCCTTGTAGCCCTGGCCCGGCTCGCGCAGATGAACGTGGATGTCGATCAGCCCCGGCGCAACCACAAGCCCCTTTGCGTTAAAGACCTCCGCGTCCGGCGCCTTGATCTTTCCCGGATTTTCAATCGCCGCGATCTTTCCATCACGCAGCAGCACGTCGCGCGGCTCATCCCGCCCGCCCGCGGGATCGATGACGCGTCCGCCGCGAATCAGCAGAGCCTTCATCGCCCCCCGCCCTTCCTGGCTTTGTCGCCGCGCAGCGCGCGCTCCAGCAGAGCCATGCGAATGGGAACGCCATTGTGTACCTGCTGCGCAATGCCCGACTGCAGACCGTCCGCCACTTCGGCCGTGATCTCGAGGCCACGAATGATCGGCCCGGGATGCATGATCAACGCCTTTGGAGCATGCTTCACGATGCGCTCGGCACTCGCCTGGTAGCGGCTGCGGTAGTCGTCGAGGTCCACCTGCAATCCGGCCAGCCTCTCCGCCTGGATCCGCAGCATCATCACGATCTTCGACTGCCGCAACGCAGCTTCAAAGTCGCGCTCCACGACAATCCCCGGCCCCATGCCGGCCGCGTACTCCGGCAACAGCTCCCGCGGCCCGCACAGCATCACCTTTGCGCCCAGCTGCGGCAGCAGCAACGCGTTGGATCGCGCGACACGGCTGTGCAGAATGTCGCCGCAGATCGTCACCGTGACGCCACGCAGCGTCTTCTCTGTAACAGCCGACGAGCGAATCCCCAGGAATTGCAGGATCGTCCGCAGGTCGAGCAGAGCCTGCGAAGGATGCTCCGCCATCCCGTCGCCCGCGTTCAGCACCGGCAATCCCGTCGCGCGCGCCAGCAGATACGGCGCACCGGAGTACGGGCTGCGCAGAATGATGCACTCCGCGCCCAGCGCCTTGAGCGTGATGCCCGTGTCCTTGAGCGATTCGCCTTTTTCGATGCTCGACGAAAGCGAGCTGACCAGCGTCGTGTCCGCGCCCAGCGCTTTCGCGGCCAGCTCAAACGACGTTCGCGTCCGTGTGCTCGACTCGTAAAACAGCAGCGCCACGCGCCGCTTCGCCAGCCGGTTGGCGCGCCGCATGGGATTCTCTTTCTCGAGCGCGTCGGCTGACTCGAGAATCCGCCGCACCTCGGCGGCAGAAAAGTCTTTGGCGGAAATCGCCGATCCCGGATGAATGGGCAGATTGAAAAAAGAGGGGCTGGAGAGTTTTTGTGGCGGCTTGCGGACTGTGGCCCTGGTCAGCGCCATCTCCTCGCGATCTTCTTGCTGCGTCATTCCGACCCAAACTGCAGGCCGGCAAAATCGTAAACCCGCCTCGCTGCTACACCCGCTCCACCAGCAGCACCTGCTCGTCGCTGTCCACTTCGCGCAGTTTCACTTCGATAATCTCCCGCTGCGACGTCGGAACCGTGCGTCCCACGAACGTCGCCTCAATCGGCAGCTCGCGATGTCCCCGGTCGATGAGCACCAGCAGCTGCACCCGCCGCGGCCGCCCATGATCGAAAAGCGCGTCGAGCGCGGCGCGAATGGTGCGCCCCGTGTACAGCACATCGTCGATCAGGATCACATCGCGTCCGTTGACGTCGAAGCCCAGCGAGCCCGGAACCACCACCGGCCGAACATCCCGCGTGGAAAGATCGTCGCGGTAGAAGCTGATGTCCAGCACGCCCGTGTCGACGGGGCGCTTCTCGATGCCGCCGATCAGCGTGGCCAACCGCTCCGCAATAGGAACGCCGCGACGCCGGATGCCCACCAGCCCAAGGTTTTCCGCACCATTGTTCTTCTCGATGATCTGGTGCGCCAGGCGAACCAGGGTGCGCTCAATCTCCGAGGCGGACATAATCCGCCCCTTCTCGCGCAATTGTGGCGTAGCCGCTGTCTGCAACTCTGGCATAGGTGTAAAGGCGATGATACGAGCCTGGTTTTCGCGCCGCAAGACTTTCTGCGGGAGTTACGTCCACGTTTTCCTCATCTGGGAAAACCCTGAGCGCAGCGCCGAATCAGAGTGTTCGCTGCGGCCTGGGCCGCGCCGACAGAATGCGTCCCGCGATGGCGCCCCCGGTCGCGGCAAAAAGAATAATCCCGGCGGACATCACGCCCACCGTGATCAGCTCGATCGCCGCATGCCCATCCGGCGAGAGCCAGAAGCTGGCCCATGCATGCACCACCTGCGGCGCCTGCTGCATGGCTTCACTGTTGGTCTTCAGCATTTGTTCGGCCATCTGCTGCCCCACGGTCTGGAACTGCGCGTCGATGCTCGCCCCGCGATGCAGCAGATAACGCTGCACGATCAGCTGCACGGAGTTCGTGGCGCTGGCGATGGCTGCCGCCGCCACACCAAGAAGGGTGCCCACCAGCCATCCGATGCGGCCGTCGGTCATCCCTTCGCTGCGCTTCCGGTACAGTGCGATGGTGGCGAAGCCGCCCGTTACCTCCAGCAGCAGCCAGACGAGGAAGTCTCCCGCCCACGCCGATAACAGGCCTACCGGCACCGCGATCAGCAGCGCCGAAGTGATGGCCTTCCGCCACTGCACGCGCGTGGGATCGACCCCCAGGCGCTGCGTCGGCGGTTGTGGCCCACTCGCTTCGGACGCGTCCACCACCAGCTGCGGCGCTCCGCAGTGCGGGCAAAACCCCTCTCCCTCATGCAGGCTGTTTCCGCAGCGATGGCACAGCAGGTCCATGTCTTGACCCTATCGCACGCGGGCAGGGAGCGCAATGCAGATTTCGGCGCAGCTCCGAACGGAGATTGAATCAATCAAAAGAACGGTTCTAATCGCTGGCCTTCGAGGGACTCTCGTCCAGCCCGGTCGGCAGTTGCAGTTCCACCAGCGAGAACCTGGTTCCCACGGCGCCGTTCTTGATCGCTAAGATATGCTGATGATGTTTCGAGCCCGTGCGCAGCGTGAAGCTGTTGTCGTCGTCAAAACCGCCCCCGCGCACCTGCACCCGGGAGTCCTCACTGCACGTCAAACCTTCGCCGGTAATTGTCGGCGAGCCGACAGCATGGTCGCCGTCGCAGGTAATCACATCGCCAAAGCGGCCCATCGCATTCTTGTAGAACGCGACAACCTTGTCCCGCGCGTCCGGCGTTTCGTACGTCACCACCTTCACCCGCAGCTGGAACTGCCCAAACCCCAGGTGCACATCCGCGGACTTATCGCCTTCGCGATCCGGGGCAATCTGCGCGCCCGGATACACGGGCAGCCCCAGATCCACGGCCGTAGTCTGGTCGGCGCGCACGTGCAGGCCGCCCAGCGGCGTGTCGATTTTGACGTTCTTGTCCTCGCCGTTCTTCCCTTTGTCCACCTCGACGTGGCAGCCGGACAGCACCACTCCCAGCACGGCTCCAAGGATCAGCGCCCCTGGCAACAAGCGCACTCGCATAGGCACCTCCCTTTATCAGAACCATACGCCTCCCGAGGGCCTTTGGTTCCGCCCTTTTGCGGGCGAATGTGTCCCTGGCCGGGGCGACCCGTGTTTTGGGCGGGGCCATCGGCCTGCGCAGAACCCCATCCTGAGTTCAGTCCGTTTTCGGATTTGCTGCCCACAGGCTGCCGTTTTCCACTACCATGCATCGCAGCAGCGGAGCGAATCGATATGCCAACGAAAACCACGGTCTGGATCGCAGCCTGCGCGCTGCTCGCACTGGTGGGCGGCTGTTCATCCGCCAACAAGCCCACCAGCGAAAACTTCACCAACACCCTTAACACTTACTACCAGGACCACAACGACTGCCTTTTCCCACACGGCCACACCTTCCCCTATGAGGTCGCTCCCGGTCCCACGGCAAAGGAAGAAAAGACGGAACTGGACGCACTGACCGACGCCGGCCTTCTGACGCGGCTCGAAGACCGCGACCTGCATGTGGATCGCTACACGCTGAACGTCGCCGGCAACCGGTTTGCGCCGCGGTTCTGCTACGGGCATCGCGAGGTCACCGGCATCGTGAGCTTCACGCCGCCCGGTCCGCACAACGGCTTTACCGAGACGACGGTGACCTATCAGTACGTCATGAGAGACGTGCCCGTCTGGGCCGGTACCGACCAGGTCAAAGCCGCCTACCCGCAGGTCGCGAAGTCTCTGGCCGCTTCGCCTACCGATCAGGCCACGCTGGCCACGGTCGGGGCCGGCTGGCAGGTGCCCCAGTAGCGCGGCCCTGCCATGGACGATTTCGAGTACGAAGAACTGGAGCCTCGGCTGCGTGACGCCGCAGTTGACACGGCGATCGCCAGACTGCGAGAGTTCTTCGATCAGTCGCCCAAGCGGCTCTACTACTCAACTCAGATCGAAACGGCCCTTGAGCGGGAGTTTTTTCATTGGATTGTCGGTAAGGGTCTGCTTGAGCTGGCCGAGGCGGGACAGATTCAACGCGCACCGCTCGTCGTCCAGCAAAAGGAGATTAATTTTTACGCCCAACTTCAACACCGGTATTGGAGACGCGAGCAGCGGGAAATTGCGCGGCTCCTAGAGAAGATATTCGATCCTGAATTCAGTCATGCGATCGGACGACACGCTGAGCTTATGTTTGACGCCGCGCTTGGCAGACACGGGTTCCGTATCGAGGCACGCAATACGCGCACCTGGAGGGGGAACGCATGGATGGAAACTAATCATAATCTTGACCGGATCATCGCCAGAGACGGTATCGAATATGGAGTGGAGATAAAGAACACTCAGAACTACATCTCCCGCGAAGAGTTGCGTATCAAATTGCGCCTGTGTGAGCATCTCAACGTTGCTCCACTTTTCATCATGAGATTCGCCCCGAAATCGTACATTCACGAGGTCAACCAAAGCGGCGGATTTGTTCTGCTATTTGAAGAGCAAATCTATCCTTTCGGACACAACGCGCTCCTTGCCGAAGTTCGTGCCAAGCTGGGCTTGAAAGTCCACTCGCCCAACGACGTTCCCGATGGGCATATGCAGCGTTTCGAAAACTGGCATATCCGCCGTCCGAAACGTTAGTACACTCGTATTCAGGGTGTAATCGCTATCCCCTGTCATTGCAGTTCTTTGGACAGTGCGCCCTGTGAATTATGTCCATAATTCACACGAACTTTCCTCTTTTTGTCTCGTTCTTCGGGGCGGCGGAACCCTCACTATACTTGCATCAACAGTTTCGTGAACAAAAGCCTTCCATTGCTCCTGCGCCGTGCCATGTACAACCTGCGCGGCGGCTTCCTCATCCGGCCACTCATCATTGCGCTGGCGCTGGGCTGCGCCGGTGCGCTGCTGTCGTGGCTCGAGGAGATGTTCCCCGCCGTCAGCGCCTGGGTTCCGCGCGTGATCTTCCCCTCGCATGCCGACCCCCAGGTGGCCCAGGTCATTCTCGCCGGCGTCGCGGCTTCCATGATGACGGTGGTCTCCATCGTCTTCGCCATTCTGCTCATGACGCTCACCCTCGCGTCCATGCAGTTTTCCCCGCGCATCATCGTCAGCTTCTCCAAGGATCGCGTCACGCAGTGGACGCTGGGCATCTTTCTCGGGACATTTTCTTATTGCATGGCCGCTCTGCCCGCGGCTCGTTCGCTGCCCCATCCGTTTGCGCCGGTGGCGACGGTGCTGGGCGCCATGCTCCTGGCGCTGACCTGCGTCGGCTGGCTCCTGTTCTTTATTCACCACATCTCCCAGGCCATCAGCGTCAACCACATCGTCGACCGCATCGCGAAGGAAACCGAAGGCGTGATCGACGACATCATGCCGTGGCCGCACTTTCCTGGCCGCTTGCAGCAAACCCAGGGACCGCCGCCTTCGCCGGACGAAGTCGCCATCGCCAGCCACGAATCCGGCTATATCCGTTTTGTCGATACCAGGCGGCTGCTCGGCCTCGCCAAGCAATATCGTGTCCGCATCCGCGTCACCCGGCGCGTCGGCCATTTTGTTCCTGCGGGGATTCCCCTCGCCATGGTCGCCAAAGGCGACCGTCTCGGCGACGAAGGCACGGCGCGCCTGCTCTCCGCCTTCGACCTGGGCCCAACCAGAACGCTGCAGCAGGATCTCGAGTTCGGCGTGCTGCAGATCGTCGATATCGCGCTCAAGGCCATCTCGCCCGCGGTCAACGACCCCAGCACCGGCATCAATTGCGTCGATCAGCTCAGCCGCATCGTCATCCGCTACGTCTCGCGGCAGACGCCCGATGAGCTGCTCTTCGATCCCCCCGGCGTCATCCGCGTCAGCCTAGGATGGATCCAGTTTCCGCGCCTGCTCGATGCCGCATTTGAGCAGATCCGCATGTACGCCAAAGGCGACCTCGCGGTCAGCCTGCGTTTGCTGCGTGCGCTGAGCGACATCGCCGCCACCACCACCGATCCCGAATATCGCCAGATCCTGATTGAGCGCGGATGGCGCACGGTGGCCGGCTGCGCCGAAAAAATGGGCGAAGACGAGATGCACGAACTGCGGGTTCGGCAGGAGGCCCTGGCCGCGCTGGCTTAACAGATTTTTCGGTGAGATTCCGGAAATGGTCGGGACGGGCAGATTTGAACTGCCGACCCCTCGCACCCCAAGCGAGTGCTCTACCAGGCTGAGCCACGTCCCGACAACAGCAGAGGTCTACCCGGCAAGTTTACCACTGGCCTCTTATCGTGCGAATCCGCCCGCTCGTCACTCCACCTCCCACCCAACACGTCATTCCGGCTGCCATCCATTACCATCGAACCTGGGCATCTCCTGCCCGGAGGAATTGCTTGAAGCGTCCGCTCATCCTGCCTCTTCTGGTTTTGTCTCTTACCTCTGCGCCTCTTCTCCACGCCGCCGATGCGGCGCCCACCCGAGCGACCTTACCCAACGGCATGCGTGTGGTCATCATCCGCAACACCCTCGCGCCCGTGGCCACGGTGGAGGCCAACTTCATGGTCGGCGGCGACGAGACCCCCGACGGTTTCCCGGGCATGGCGCACGCGCAGGAGCACATGGCCTTCCGCGGCTGCAAGGGCATGACCGCCGACCAGACCGCCGCCATCTTTGCGCTGATGGGCGGCGACAATGACGCCGACACGCAGCAGAACATCACGCAGTACTTCGAGACTGTGCCCTCCGCAGACCTCGACGTCGCACTTGAAGCCCAGGCGGCCTGCCTGCGCGGCATCGACGACTCGCAGGCGGAGTGGGATCAGGAACGCGGCGCCATCGAGCAGGAAGTCGCGCGCGATCTTTCCAATCCGACATACAAGTTCGTCAACCGCCTCAATGTCGATCTCTTCGCGGGCACGCCTTACGCGCACGATCCGCTGGGCACGCGGCCCTCGTTCGACAAGACCACCGGCGCCATGCTCCGGGACTTTGCTGACAAGTGGTACACGCCCTCCAACATGATCCTGATCATCGTCGGCGACGTCGATCCCGCCGCCACCCTCGAGAAGATTCGTCACCTCTACGGTGACATTCCCAGCCATCCCCTGCCGCCGCACCCCGCCATCGATCTGCAGCCGGTCAAGCCGGAGACCTTCACCCTCGACAGCAATCTGCCCTACGTCCTCGGCTTCATCGCCTGGCGCATGCCCGGCACCGACTCGCCCGACTACGCCGCGCTCCAGATTCTCGCCGACGTCCTGGCCAGCCAGCGCGCGGACATCTACGGCATGGTGCCCGCGGGTAAGGCCCTCGCTGCGGAATTCGGGCTGGCGGAAACCTATCCCAAAGCCAGCGTCGGTTATGGCGTGGTGGCGCTTCCCGCCGGACAGGACGCCTCCGCCCCCCTTGAAGAGCTGCGCCAGATCGTCAACAAATACGCGGCCAACGGCGTGCCGCAAGACCTGGTGGATGCTGCCAAGCGTGCGGAGATCGCCCAGGCCGAATTCCAGCGCAATTCCATCCCCGACCTGGCGGAAGTCTGGTCGAGCGCCCTCGCCGCCGAAGGACGCAACTCCCCCGACGAGGACATCGACGCCATCCGCAAGGTCACGCTGGCCGACGTGAACCGCGTCGCAAAGCAGTATCTGCTGAACGCCAACACCATCACGGCAACCCTGAAGCCTGTGCCCAACGGTCAGCCGATTGCTGAAAAAGGATTCGGTGGCAGCGAGAAGGTCACCTCCGAGCCCACCAAACCGGTGCAGCTGCCCGAATGGGCTGCCAAGCCACTGTCTGGGCTGCAGGTGCCGACGACCTTTATTCCTGTTTCCGACACCACTCTGCCCAATGGCATCCGTCTTATCGTCCGCACGGATGCTACCAGCCCCACCGTCACAGTGATGGGCACGGTGAAGCACGACGGCGATCTGCAGACGCCCCCCAGCCAGGAAGGAGTCGGCGACGTCCTCGACGGCCTCTACTCCTACGGCACAACATCGCTGGACCGCATCGCGTATCAGAAGGCGCTCGACGATATCGCCGCCAACGAGAGCGCCGGCTTCAGCTTCTCGGTCAAGGTGCTTAAGGAATATTTCTCGCGCGGCGTCCAGCTGCTCGCCGACAACGAGCTGCATCCCGCGCTCCCCGAGCAGGCATTCATGATCACGCGCCAGCAGATCGCGCAGTTTGCCGCTGGAAACCTGCAGAGCCCCGGCTACCGAACCGCGCGCGCTCTCGATCTGGCGCTGCTGCCGGCCGGCGACCCGGTGCTGCGTGAAGTCACGCCGGCCACCGTCACCAAACTGACCCTCGACGACGTGAAGAAATACCACGACACCACCGTCCGCCCGGACCTCACCACCATCGTCGTCATCGGCGACGTCACGCCGGAAGAAGCGCGCACCGTCATCGAAAAGTGGTTTGGCGACTGGAAGGCCGCCGGCGATAAGCCGAATACCACGCTGCCGCCGGTGCCGGTCAACAAGGCGTCGGCCGCGAATGTACCCGACTCCGAAGCCGTGCAGGATTCGGTAACGCTCGCCGAGCAGATCGACATCAACCGCTTCGATCCCGACTATTACCCGCTGCAACTCGGCAATCACGTGCTGGGTGGCGGCTTTTATGCCACGCGGCTCTATCACGATCTGCGCCAGGTTGCGGGCTACGTCTACAACGTCGACGTGGGCATGAATGCCTCGGAGAAGCGCGCCAGCTATTCCGTTACCTACGGCTGCGATCCACCGAATGTCTCAAAGGCCAGGGCCCTGATCGTGCGCGATCTCGACCAGATGCGCACCCAGAATGTCTCCCCTGCCGAGCTGCAGCAGGCGAAGGCCTTGCTGCTGCGCTCGATTCCGCTGAGCGAATCGAGTGAAGAAGCGGTTGCCGGTGGGCTGCTGGGGCGCGCCGAAATTGGGCTGCCCCTCGACGAGCCCATTCTGGCCGCGAAGAAGTACTCCGCGCTCACCGCCGGCGATGTGAAGGCCGCGTTTGCGAAGCACATCCTGCCGGACAATTTCGTGCAGATCGTACGGGGGCTGGCTCCGCAGTAACCGGCTCCGCGCCCCTTCCAGCGGGGCATGGCGGGGGCTAAACTTGATTCATGGGAGGTTTTTATGGACAAGCCTCGCCATCCTCAGGTGACTCAGCCCTGGAAAACGCGACTGCTCCAGTCCAATAAGGCAGGCGCGCCGCCGGTTGCGGCTCGCAGCGTCGCGCGCACTGCGGCCCACAACTTGCCTCGCACCATGCCGCGCAGCTCGAAGCGCGGTTAGCAGAACCCGCTCCGCAATCCGGCCGGATTCCCTGGCGGGTGATTGCCCCTACGCCTTTTCTTTGCCTCCAAAGTGATGGCGACGCACCTGATACAAAACCAGAGCCAGCAACAGGCTTCCATAGGTGCGGTGGTGGCAGTAACGGCAGCGGACCGGGTACTGCAGCACCGCCAGGTGCTCCAGGTCGCGCAGGCGCAGGCTCGAAAGCCGGAATTCCGTCGCCTTGCAGTGCATGCAGACCATGGCAGCACCACCATACGAGCCTCGCCGCCCCGATGTCCACAGTCCCACGGAAGAGTTACTGCCTGTGCATCCCTTCCGGTGTACCTTGTTGGTACCGGTATTTGACGAGGAGTAATCCATGGTTTGGGACGTATCCTTCACCTGCGACATCTGCGGCAAGAAGAAAGGCGAATCCAACCACTGGTGGATGTTCGTGCTCGGCGACGTTCCCTGCTTCGACGAGGGACAGCCCAACCAGCGCTTCACTCTGCTGCCGTGGAATTTTGCCGAGAGCCGCAATCCCGATATGCACCATCTCTGCGGCCAGGGCTGCGCCATGCAGGCCCTCGAGCGATTCATGACCAATCGCACCATCGAACGCGAGGATACCAGGGAAGTGGCGTAGGCGCGACCTGCCCTGCGAGCCAGCGCTCCCGCCCGCAGGATCCTGCCGGTTGCAGGGACGGAGTTGCGGAATCCTCGAAGTAACTCAGCATAAGTAACACTAATTCATAGTTACTAACGTGGATATATTAAGTAAATTATCCATGGAAAACTTCCTGCGCCGATTGCATCAAACCATCGTAAGATAGGTCGCGCAATGATCCGCAGAATGATTCGGTTCCTGGGGAGCGTCGTCACCGGCTCACCCAGCGAAGAGGAACCGTGCCCATCCCTGGTGCTGCTGCTGGAATCCCCTGTGGAATTGACCCGTGCGACGGCGCTCGAGCTGGCCGCGCAGGCCTGGGGCGAATCGGATCACCTGCCTTCCATCACCGGACGCAAAGGGCAGTGGGTCGTTCGCATTTCCGATGTCCTGTTTGGCCTGCGCAGCGCTGCCTCCCGTTATCACGGCCCCGGACCGGAAACCAATCAGGTCCGCCAGCGTGTCTGGGACCGGCACAGAGCCTGGCTCGAAGTCGATTATCCCCAGGGCCCGAAGATACCGCAATCGGAATGGCCCTCCTGCTACAAGCTGCTTTTCCTGATGGCCAACCAGCTCTGGAATGAAAACTGCCTTGGCCTCTATCTCCCCGTGCAGGACGTCACGGTTCCCAACATGGGCGACTTGATCTCCAGCATTCGCTGGGCCGCCAACAACGGCACCCCGCTGCCGTTTCTTCATGAGGCTCGGGCCGAGCAGGCTTAACCTCGCCAGTTATCGCAGCACCTCTTCCAGTGCCAGGCTCAGTTCGGTTTTTTCGTCGCGATATTTCACGATCACCGGCGTATAGACGCTCAGCCCCCACTCCTCACCTTTGCCCTTCGCCACGGCGCGCGCTCCCGGAACCACCACCGCTGCTTCAGGAATGATCAGCGGCTTGTCTTCCGTCGCCCGCACCATCTCGCCCCGCACCACGTCGTACACCGGGGTCCCGCGTGTCAGCACTGTTCCCGCCGCCAGCACCGCGCGCCTGCGCACGATGGTCCCTTCATACACGCCGCAGCTCCCGCCCACCAGTACATCGTCTTCCAGAATCACCGGGCTCGCGTTCACCGGCTCCAGCACGCCGCCCACCTGCGCCGCCGCGCTCAGGTGGACGCGCTTGCCGATCTGCGCGCAACTGCCCACCAGCGCATGCGAGTCGATCAGCGTGCCCTCGTCCACGTACGCTCCCGTATTTACGTACATGGGCGGCATCGCGACCACCCCCCGCGCGAGGTACGCTCCCGCGCGCACCGATGACCCGCCCACCACGATGCGAATCCCCTGCTCCGGCGCAAAGTGCCGCGCCGGAAACGTGTCTTTGTCGACAAAAGAAAGCTCTCCCCCGAACGATTGCAGGTGCCCAATGCGAAAACCCAGCAGGATTCCCTGCTTCACCCATGCGTTCACGCGCCAGCCGGTTGCCGCGGCTGGGTCCGGCTCGGCCGCGCGCACCCTGCCCGCTTCCAGCTCCAGCCGCAGCTCGAGAAACGCTTCCATGGCCCCGCGATCGCCGATGGCATCGCCGCCCGCCGCAAAGAACTTCTCCAGTTTGTCTTTCAGGGCTTCGATCTGATCAGACATGTTGGTCTGTTCAGAATAGACCCGATGGATAGGCTCGGTCTGTTGCCGGCGACTCCGGGGCGCCGGATCGCGCATGCGCTACTTGTGTCTGCTTCTGCGACCCCAGAACAGGTCATCGAGGGCTCGATGGTCGTCATAGGCCGCCGTGTCCGACGGATGTTCTGCGATCTCCGTCCCCGCGTGGCCGGCCAGCGAGTCGACCTCGTACACGAACGATGTCCTGCCGTCATCCGACGTCACGCGAACATCGTTGCTGTCAGTCGAGGCTTCCTTCGCCATAAGGACCTCCACCCGCTCCTGCGGGCAGAAACCATTACAGTCGGTGCTTCTTGTGTAAATCAAGTGGATAACAGGGTATTCAATTGGTAAGACTGCACCGCCGAACCCGCCCGCCCGGGGCAAGTCGCGACATTGCAACGGCATTCTCCGGAAGAGCGGCGGGTATTCTGATCGCACGTACATTTATGTCTCCACCTGTCCCATCCTGTGCGATTCCCGGCGAAATCGCTCTGATCGACGGGATCCGCCGCCAGGCCGGAACCATGCGCCCTGGCTCGCGCACGCTGCGCGTCCGCATCGGCGACGACTGCGCGGTCCTGCGTCCATCCCCTGGCTACGAAATCTGCGTGACAACCGACTTCACGCTGGAGGGGGTACATTTCCGGCGCGGCTGGCATCCGCCGGAATCCGTCGGCCATCGCTGCCTCGCCCGCGGCCTGAGCGATCTCGCCGCGATGGGCGCCGAACCGCTCGCAGTTTTCCTGTCGATTGCCCTGCCGTCGCGCCTGCCCGCCGCCTGGCTCCATCGATTCCTCTCGGGCTTCCTCGCGCTCGCCCGCCAACACCGCGTACCGCTCGCGGGCGGCGACACCGCCGAGTCGCCGGTCATTTCCAAAAGCCACACCGGCCCCATCGCCGCCGACATCGTCGCCGTCGGCCAGGTCCCCCGCGGAAAAGCCCTGCTGCGCTCCGCCGGCCAACCCGGCGACCTCATCTACGTCACCGGCGCCCTCGGCGGAGCCGCTGCCGAGTTCCTCGCCCTCTCGAAGAATCCCAGGCAATTCGCCAAATTCACCCATGCAGCGCCTGGCCATCCGCATCTTTATCCTGAACCGCGCCTCGCTGTCGGTCGCCGCCTGCGCTCGCTTGCCCACGCCGTAATCGACATCAGCGACGGCCTCTCCACCGACCTCACTCACCTCTGCCAGGAATCGCACACCGCAGCCGTCATCGACGAGGCCGCGCTGCCCATCCACCCGCTCGCTGCCCAATCGCCTCACCCCAGGGATCTGGCCCTGCATGGCGGAGAGGATTACGAGCTGCTTTTCACCGCGCCCGCGTCGACCCGCATCCCGCGCCGCGTCCCCGGCGTTCCCATCCATCGCATCGGAATCATGCGCAAGCCCGCACCCGGTCAACCCCTGGTCACCCTGGCCACTCCCGCCGGCCGTCGCCTCCCCGTAAAGCCTGCGGGCTGGGAGCATTTCCGATAGTTCCCGGAGAAATCCCTCGGAAAACGTGATCGGCACAACATTTCCTTCCCGGGCCACATCAAAAGCCAGATGGGCCCCCAAGTCGTTGCGCCAGCACGACCACGTTCGACTCGTTCATTCCTGCTTCGGAGGTCCCGTGAAGGGGATCGGCACACCGCGCGGCATCCTCATCGTCGACGACGACCCGGCCATCACCGAGACGCTCTCCGCCATCTTCGAAAAGCACGGCTATGAGGCGCGTGTCGCCAATTCGGCGGAGACAGCTATCGAGATCATCGCTCACTGGGAGCCCGACGTCGCCATCCTCGACGTGATGCTGCCGTGCATGAATGGCATCGACCTGGCTCTCGTTCTCAGGGCCAATCACCCGGCCTGCCGCCCGGTGCTCTTTTCCGGGCACTACGGCACGCAGGCTCTGATGGAAGAAGCGGCGAAGAACGGCAACCTGTTTGAGATTCTCACCAAGCCCGTCCATCCCCTCTTTCTGCTGGACTACGTTTCGAGCCTGTTTGCCGACACCCCGAAAATCGTGGCCTGAATGCGGCGAAAATTTGCCAAAATTTGAAGGCCCCGGCTCTCCTCATCGGAAAACCGGGGCCATGTGTGACAGACAGACCTGTAAGCCGGATTCTGTCGAGGACGGCCATTCCTCTGGGCGCTGCATTGCTGCGAACGCTCCCGGGCATTCTCCGCAGAGAATGCCTTTAGCGACCTACCCGGAACTTCCACCTCGTCTCCGAGGTGCCTCACCGAGGCTGCCGCGCCGGGCCGGCGCGTGCCCGCATCGCTGCGGACTCGTTCCCTATTTGGTCTTGCTCCGTGTGGGGTTTACCCTGCCTCCGCCGTTACCGCCGGAGCGGTGCGCTCTTACCGCACCTTTTCACCCTTACCCAGGTTCCCTCCGGGAACGGTCCTTGCGGGCCTCCTTCGGAAACCAGGGCGGTCTGTTTTCTGTGGCACTTGCCGTCCCTGAGCCTTCACGCTCAGGTCCCGGATGTTATCCGGCACACTGCCCTGAGGAGTCCGGACTTTCCTCCACCGGAGTTGCCCCCGGCAGCGGCCGTCCAGTCTGCCTGCTCCTTCGATGATACCCCGACTTGTCTGCGGAACCGCACCATTCTCGCCGGCGAATCGCCCCAATTACTGCCCTCCCGCCGACTCCACGGGCTGGAGCGCCACCTGGCACTCCAGCTCAGAGTATCCGTCGCGCATAAAAGCGTGCCCGCAGAAGCGGTGCGTCTCGCGATAGCCGTGGGCCTCGGCATAAGGGATGACCCCGAACACTTCATTCAGTGGCGCCTCGTGGAGTTCTCTCGGGTCCGGTCGAATCCAGTCGTCGGTGATGGTCCCGTTGCGCTCGCTCAGCTCATAGCCGCCCACATCGATAATGTCCGGATGCCGCGCTATCGTTTGCTGCGCCTCCTGGTTGATGCGCACGTTTCTGCTCCAGATCCAGTACGACGTCGGCTGGTTGAAGTAGATCCGGTGATCGAAGAAGGCAGCGGTCCCGATGGAGTGATAGCTGAAACCGGCAATCCTCTTGTCCGGTCCCTGGGATCGCAGGAACTTCGCCATCTCCACATCGCCCGAATACGGCCCGTGCACGTCTCCCCACACCGCATGCGCTGTCCACCACGCCTGGTCCAGCGCCACCACCACCAGCGCGGCCAGCGTCGCGCGCTGCAACCACAGCCGCGCCCCCCGCGGGGCATCGAGCGGCCACGTCAGCCACAACCCCGCCAGCAGTGACTCCCACAGCATCCCCGCATGTCGCGGCCCATTATCGATCATTCGGAACAGCACCACCATCAGCAGCCATGGCATCAGCCCCACCCACCCCAGTCCGCCGCGCCTCCGGCTAAACACGATCGCCATCGCCATTGCCAGCAACACGCAACCGAGCGCCAGATAACGGAAGTTCGATACCGGAAAAGTGAGCGTAGCCAGAAGACGCGCGGCCTTCCGCCAGTTTCGCTCCCGTGCTGTGTGATGAAGTTCGACAGGCGGGAGCGGCGTCAGTTCTCCGGGTCGAACGTCCGTCCCTTCCTTCGCCGCCAGCTGCTTCTTCGCATCCTGGTTCCCCAGCCTCGCCCATATCTTTTCCGCCGCGTGCTGCGGGTTTCGGTCCAGGATGTAATCGATGTCGCTGGGCGGAAACGCCGTCACCACCGCCAGCAGCCAGAAACAGCACAGCAACACCGCCGCCATTGCTTTGCGCACCGGGAATCCAGCCCGCACCTTTCTGCGCAGCACCGCCCCAGCGACCACCGCGAAACCCACCGAGGCAACGAACCCATGGACCGACAAATTCGCCATCAATCCCAGGAGAACTCCAAGACAGATCAGCCTTCCCCGATCCGCGGGCTCATACTCGGGAATCATTCCTCGCAAAATCGCCGCTGCGGTAAAAGCCAAAATCGCGTACAACACGTAACTGCGCGCCACCACTGCGTCCTGATACGCCAGCCAAAATCCAAAGGGAAGCAGGATATTCAGAATCAGCGGAAACGGCGACCAGCGCAGGAAGACATAAATGCCGCCCACCGCAACGGCGCCCGAGACCCAGTGCATGTCCGCATAGCCAACGTGGCACCGCACCAGCACCCACAGAAGCGCGTGCCATAATCCCGGAGAACCTTCGTAGCGCAGCGAGTGCAGCATCAGGTGCCAGAAGCCCTGATCGCGCGCCAGCAACCATGCCTGTCCTTCATCCGCCCACGGCTCATGCCAGGCAATCCCCAGCGCAACCACCGCAGCATAGCCGGCCAGCACCAGCAACTTGATCAGCTGCTCGGCGTGCGCGGCACGATCCTGCCGGCGTTCCTGCTCTCGTTCCTTTTCTACGAGGACGAGTTCCGGCCCGAGTGCTGTCTCTTCGGCCCATTCGACCTGATCGGCCCGCAGGACCGCATTGCCTGAGCGGCTGGTCATCGCGCGGCCCACTGCCGCGGCCGCATCCCGCCCGGGATCGCCTTCGCACGCGCGCAGACGTCCCTTCGCCGGCCCGCCTCTTCGCGCCGCGCCTCATTGCCCTTCTGTATTTGTTGGCGCTTCGGGATCCCGTGGGTGAATCCCGCGCCCGGTCCATGGGGCATCAGTAAGGATCATCCTCAACAGAATTGGACTTGCCTCTGATGTAGCCCCGCCGGTTTTATCCGCCCTCGGACCCGTTCCTGGCTTCTGGGACTGGTCGCAGACATCGCGGTACAGGGAACACCTGTCTTCTTCAGATGAAGCTCAGTTAGAATCCGGATGCCTGTCTCAACGCACTCCGCCTGACCCCACAAGGCGCGGAATTTTCGAGCGCCTTCGCCCCAGAGGAGGCAACCTATTTTCGCGGTCGCGCGTAGTCGCCGCTCTTGCCGCCCGTCTTGCGCTCCAGCTTGAGCTCGCGGATCACCATGCCTTTGTCCAGCGCCTTGCACATGTCGTAGACCGTCAGCGCGGCAACCGCCGCCGCCGTCATCGCTTCCATCTCCACGCCCGTCGCCGCTGTGGTCGCCGCCGTCGCGCGAATTGCGATCCCGCCCGCCACCACCTCGGCGCGCACATCCACAAAGCTCAGGGGCAGCGGATGACACATCGGGATCAGCTCCGCTGTCCGCTTTGCCGCCTGAATTCCCGCAATCCGCGCCACCTCCAGCGGATTCCCCTTCGGATTCTGCGGCAGCGCCCCGAGCACCTCGTCGCTCATCGCGACCGTCACCGACGCCTCCGCCTCGCGCCGCGTCGCTGGCTTCCCGCTCACGTCCACCATGCGCGCCGCGCCCGCCTCGTCAAAATGCGACAGCTTGCTCATGCCCTACAGAGTACAGCGGTTCACTCCGCCACCCTCCGGCCCCCGCACCTACCCCTTCTTGTGATAGCTTCTTTGCTTGGTTAAGACCGCCACAAAAGAGCGGTCAATTTTCAGTTTCATTTCTCTGGGAGTGAACAACAAAATGAAAGCAGCGGCCCGCGGCCTTTCGTGTGTCGTCTTCGCGCTCGTCTTCGGGGCGAGTCAGTGCGCTGTTCTCAGCGCCCAGCAGAGTGCGCCCACCCACCAGAATCCCAACTGGTGGAAGAACGCCGTCATTTACGAAATCTATCCGCGCAGCTTTCAGGATTCCAACGGCGACGGCATCGGCGACCTCAACGGCATCACCTCGCGTCTGGACTATCTGCAGTCCCTCGGCATCGACGCCATCTGGCTCACCCCCATCTATCCCTCACCCCAGGTCGACTTCGGCTACGACATCTCCGACTACTGCAACATCGACCCGCAGTACGGCACCCTCGCCGATTTCGACCGCCTCGTCGCCGAAGCGCACAAACGCAACATCGGCATCATCATGGATCTCGTCCTTAACCACACCTCCGACCAGCATCCCTGGTTCAAAGAGTCGGCCAGCTCGCGCACCAATCCCAAAGCCGATTGGTATATGTGGCACGACCCGAAGATGGTCAACGGTCACCGCGAGCCGCCCAACAACTGGCTCTCCGTCTTCGGCCACTCCGCCTGGCAATGGGATCCGGCGCGCCGGCAGTACTACTACCACCGCTTTTACATCCAGCAGCCCGACCTCAACTGGAACAACCCCGCCGTCCGCAAGGCCATGTATGACGTCGAGCGCTTCTGGATCCGTCATGGCGTCGCCGGCTTCCGTCTCGATGCCATCACCTCCCTTTTCGAAGATCCCCAGGATCGCGACGAAGCGTATGTTCTCGGCCCTGACGGCAAACCCCTCATCAACGCCTACGGCGATAAGGCAGTCGAGACCAACCTCACCGACAATCTCCCCGAAGTCCACGATGTTCTCCGCGAGTTACGCCAGGTGGCCGACCAGACCCATGGCCGCAAGGTCGTCCTCATTGGCGAAACCTATCTCGGCTCCGTCGCCGATCTGGCGAAGATGTACGGGCCGCACAACGATGAGCTCGACCTGCCCATGGACATGCAGATCGGTTTCCCGCCCCGCCGCCCTCGTCTCGACGTGAACTGGCTTCGCCCCCGCATCGACGAGGCGGAGACCGAAATCAACGGCAACATGCCCCTCTTCGTCTTCGATAACCACGACAACGTCCGCTGGGATCGCTACGTCACCGCCGATCACAAGGACGATGTCGGCCGCGTCATCGCCACCGTCCTCTTCGCCTCGCGCGACACCGCCATGATGTATTACGGCGACGAAATCGGCATGGTCACCACCCCGCCCACGCGCAAGGAAGATGTGAAGGACCCCATCGGCATCACCGGCTGGCCAAAGGAGAAAGGCCGCGACGGCGAGCGCACGCCGATGCAGTGGAATGATGGGCCCGACGCGGGCTTCTCACCACCCGGCGTGAAAACCTGGCTGCCCATCCCGCCCAGCTACGCCACCATCAACGTCACCGCGGAAGAGCACGAGCCCGACTCGATGCTGCACTGGTACCAGCAGATCATCGCGCTCAAGAAGCACGATCCGGCTCTCCACGAGGGCGAAGAGACGATGCTCAACACCAGCAACCAGCATGTGCTCTCCTGGCTGCGCAAGGCGTCCGACGGAGAAGCCGTCGTCGTCGCCTGTAACTTCACCGATCAGCCGCAGACCGTTAGCTTTGATCTGACCGCCCAGGGTATCCACGGCACGCGAGTCAGAACGCTGCTCAGGACTCCCGGTGCTCCCGATCCCGCGTCCCTCGGATCGATCCAGCTCGGACCTTATGGCGTCTACATCGGAAGGGTGGAGTAGCATCATCGGCTGACCGCTTCACTGCTGACCGCTCTCCCGCTCGTCTTTCCACGGGCAATGCCGGCATCCCGACCCGCAGCAATATCCGCGCCGCCGGTGGTACGCCTCGGTGAACACCACATACGGTCCCTCGCGATAGAAATCCTCGCCCTCGACCAGCGGCCTCGGCTCGGCACTTTGCTCGGCGCCTGACTCAGGCAATCGCGCCACCCTCCAGTTCGCCTTTCCACGCAAATGTCCCCGGCTCCTGCATCTCCGGCATCTCCACCACCAACGACTCCTGCGGCGTCGGGGGCAAAGGCAGCGTCACCGTATTCCCTGCGATCGACGCCGTCCGCTCACCCGGAATCACAATCCCCACCAGATTCATCGGATCGGCCGCCGCCATCGTCAGCGGCGGCATATCGGCCAGCGTGCGCGTCCGATTCGCCCGCAGCGCATCCGCGGCCTCCGGCAGCGCAAACTGCTCGCCGCCGAATCCCGACACAAACCGCCCGCCCCGCACCGCACCGCGCGCTTCCAGCCGCCGGAACATCCCCACCAGCTCCCGCCACGGAGGCACGGTCGTCTCCCGCGCCAAGACATCGCGGCACACCACTCCATAGCGCCGCAGCAACATCCGGCACGCCGACTCCACCTGGGCATCGCGCTTCGCCGCGGCCTGTCCCGCCGTCTCGTCGTCGCCTCGCTTCGCTTTTCCGAACTGCACGGGCTCATCGATATCTGCCAGCAAGGCCCACCGCCCGGATGCATTTCTGCCCGCCGCCTTGGTCTTCCCCGGCGCGGCAAACGCCCGTTTTCGTCTCGGATCGATCAGCACGCGCAGGCTGTCGAACCCATCGGCATGTACCAGACCCGCTGCTACCAATTCCCACAGCGCGCGATGCACATCCTCGGCCGTCGGGGTCCCCGGCGAGTCTGCTGTTGGCTCGCTGGGGTGACCTGGCGTGGCCAGCATGCGGATCAAATCCGCCGCAAACATCGCGCCGCGTTCTGCCAGACACGACCGCACCCGATTCGCCAGCTCGCTCAGGCACGCCGTCAGATTCACCTCAGGAATTTGTCGCTGCGACAGGCACAAATCCATCCAAAGCGCCTCTTCCCGCACAAAAAACGTCACCGGAGCCATGCTCGTCGGCACCACGCGCCGCGGTCCGCCGCTACTGACGTCCGCAAATGCGGGGTGCGGCGAGATGCGCCCCCACCCCACCGCACCCGTCAAACACAGCGCATCGAGCCAGCGCGGATCGTACCCCGCGACTCGCTGCGGCAAAATCGACCGCTCCCACTCCGCCGCCGGCGCCTCAAATCCCTCCAGGCCCCGCAGCGCCTCCAGCAGTCCCTGCTCCCCGCTCAGCTGCCGTCGTTCCCCCAGGTGCTGCCAGTCCAGAAGGAACCGCATGTACACCGCCGGCGTCACCGGCTCAATCTGTTTCCGCAGCGTGCTCAGCGTCCGGCGATGAATCCGCTGCAGAATGCGCCGCTCGCACCATTCAATCTCAGCGTCCGGCACAGATTCCTGTCCCGGCCTGCCCTCAAACACTCCCCTCAGGATCGTCCCGGTCGATTCCAGCCGCACCATCTGCTGCCAAACCGCGTTCGCATCGAGCCCCAGTCTCTCCGCGATGCCCGCCGACGTCGTCGGTCCCAGTATTTGTAACCATCCCTGTAACGTTTTCTTCACAATGTCACTGTTTTCGGGGACTTCCCCGGGCGTTTTCAACATTTCCACAGAGAATTCCACATCGGCCCACAGCGTCCGCACCCATTCTGCTCGCTCCGCTGCGACAAAATACGCCCGCTCCTGTGTTCTTGCGGTTGTGGCGCGTCCTGACCGCTCCAGTCGCGCCAGAAAAACATCCCAATCCCGGCATGCCTCATTCCACGACAGCACGTCCACCGGAACCACCACCAGCGCGCACAGCAGATCGTGCAGTTCATGCTCGTCGCGAATGTCCGGCCAAACCTCCTGCCGAACCTCCGCAATCGCCTCCGCAGACAAACGCCCGGCTTCACCCAGCGCCGCATCGGGAAGCACGCCGCGCATCTGCACGGCATGCGCCCGCCGCTCCTCCAGTCCCGCATCGTCGAGGAACGCGAAAGGATTCGCGTTGATCAATTCGTGCGCAAACGCCGACGGCGTCGTCGTATCCACGGCCACGCAACGAATCCGCCCCTCGTGCATCGCCGCCAGCACCGCCTTCAGCCCCTCCAGATCCATCGCCTCCTCGAGCACATCCCGCATCACTTCCTTCACCAGCGGATGGTCCGGAATCTGAATATCGCCCTCGATGTTCTCGAAACACGCCGCCGCCTGCGGAAAAACGCTGGCCAGCAGATCGTCGCTGCGAATCCTCTGCACCTGCGGCGTAACCTTTTTTCCTTTTTGGAACCGTAACAGTTGCAAACTCCGCGACGCGTCCCACCGCCAGCGCGTTTTGAAGATGGGCGACGCGATCGAAGCCTGCTCCAGCAGCTCCGTCACCGTCTCCGTTGTCAGAAAATGAAAAACGTCGCTCAGCGGAAAGCTGTGCTGCTCCGCCAGGCAGATATTCAGCCCGTTATCCGTGGCGGCCGCCTGCAGCTCGAAGTTGAACCCCCGGCAAAACCGTTTCCGCAGCGAGAGCCCCCAGGCTTTGTTGATCCGGCCTCCAAACGGCGCGTGCAGGATCAGCTGCATGCCTCCGCCCTCATCGAAGAATCGTTCTGCAACAACCGTTGTTACAGAAGGCACCACTCCCAGCACCGCGCGCCCTGCCGCCACGTACGCAATCAGCTGCTCTGCGCCGGCGTCGTCCACGCCGCACTCCGTCTTCAGGAACGCCGCAGCCTCGGCGATCTCCGGGATCGCCTGGCTTACGTAACCGGGCAGCACATCCCGCGTCCGCCGGTCGATCTCCTCCCGCAGCTCCGCCACAAACTCCGACAGCTCCCGCGTCCGTTGCGGCGCTTCGCCAAACCAGAACGGCAGCGTTGGCGGCGCTCCATGCGCGTCTTCCACCAGCACCCGCCCCGCTGTCTCGATGCGCTGTATGCGCCAGCTGGCGTTGCCCAGCTGCACTACGTCACCCGGCGAAGAATCTACCGCGAAGTGTTCGTCGAGGGTCGCAATTTGTACGCCCTCCGGTTGCAAAATCACCGGAAACAGCGCCGTATCCGGTATCGCGCCGCCATTCGTGATCGCCGTCGTCCGCGCCCCGCGCCGCGCCTGCACGCGCCCCTGCACGCGGTCCCGCAGCAAATACGCCCCGTACCGCCCGCGGCTCGATTCAATCCCCTCCGTCAGCAAACGCAGCGCCTCGTCAAACTCCTCCCACTGCAAATCCCTGTATGGATGCGCCCGCCGGAACACCTCGAACAGCGTCCGCTCCTCCCACGGCTCGGCCGCGCACGCCGCCACCATCTGCTGCATCAGCACATCGAACGGCTTCGCCGGAATCTCCAGCCGATCCAGCACACCCGCGCGCATCGCCCGGATCAGTGCGGCCTGCTCCATCAGATCGTCGCGCGTCAGCGCAAAGAATCGCCCCTTCGGAATCGCTCCCCGCCAATGCCCCGCGCGCCCCACGCGCTGCATGCCCACCGAGATCGCCCGCGGCGACTGGATCTGGCACACCAGATCCACCGTCCCAATATCGATGCCCAGTTCCAGCGAGGCGGTTGCGATCAGCACACGAATCTCGCCATTCTTCAGCCGCCGTTCCGCATTCAGCCGCAGCTTGCGCGACAAGCTCCCGTGGTGGCATGCCACGTTCTCCGCGCCCAGTCGCTCCCCCATCTGGAACGCCAGCCGCTCCGCCATCGAGCGCGTGTTCACGAACACCAGCGTCGAGCGGTGTTCCAGCGTCAGTTCCGCCAGCCGCGCGTACACGCTCTCCCAGATGGCCATCGTGGCCACGGAGCCCAGCTCATCCGTCGGCACTTCGATCGCCAGGTCCAGTTCGCGCCGCTGCCCTGCCTGCACAATCTCGATCTCGTCCCCGCGCGTGCCTCCCAGAAACTGCGCCACCAGCTCAATGGGGTTTTGTGTCGCCGACAATCCAATACGTAACGGTGGTGGATACTTGAGCAGGCTCGCGCCCACCATCAGCGCATTCTCGCTGGTCACCAGCGCGTCCAGCCGCTCCAGGCTCAGCGCCAGATGCGATCCGCGCTTGTCATCGGCGATCGCGTGAATCTCATCCACAATCACCGTGTGCACGCGCCGCAGATGCTCGCGGCTCTTCTGTGCGGTCAGCAGGATGTACAGCGACTCCGGCGTGGTCACCAGAATGTGTGGCGGGGTTTTCAGCATCGCGCGCCGCTCGGCCGCCGGCGTGTCGCCCGTCCGCACCGCCGCCCGCACCGCCGGGCACAGATACCCGCGCTCCAGGGCCAGCTGCTGAATTTCCCTCAGCGGCGTTTCCAGATTCTTCTGCACATCGTTCGACAGCGCTTTCAGCGGCGAAACGTACACCACTTCCGTCTCGCAACCCAGCCGCCCCTCCAGCGCCTTCCGGATCAGTCCATCGATGCAAATCAAAAAAGCCGCCAGCGTCTTGCCCGATCCCGTCGGCGCCGAAATCAGCACTGGCTTCTGGGCGAGAATCATCGGCCAGCCCTGCTCCTGCGGCTCGGTCGGCGTCCCAAAACGGCGCACGAACCACTCCTGCACCAGGGGGTGCGCCCACTTGAGGCTCTCGGGAACACAAAAATCCGGAATGGGGTCGGGGTGCGGGGCCGCCGGCACGCCCGCCGCTGGCGCGTTGGGGTCGGAGACTGGGGTCACCGGCGACAACATCCGCCTATTCTACCGCGAATCTTCGTCTCTTCTTCGCCCCCGCTTCGGAATCCTTCCCAGGGCTCACCGTGGGCGCTCCTCCCGGCTTGATCGGGCCCGCCCAGGCAGGGCATCCTGAACATGTATCCTCCACATGCAGGCACGGAGTGGGCCCATGAACCCGATAGCCGACGAGTGCATCGCACTCATCGCGAAACAGAAAAGCATTCCTCCGGAGCGGATCACCCTCGACACCCCTCTCGAGGAGCTGGCTCTCGACTCGCTCGACCGCGTCAGTGTCGCCTTCGACCTCGAAGAGAAATACGACATCGAAATCCCCGAGGGCAAGCTCGACCAGATCAAAACCGTTCGCGACATGGTCACCGGTATCGAAGAAGCTCTGCGCCAAAAGAGCGCTGCTCCCTTCAAAAGCGCATGACGCGCGTGGCCATCACCGGCGTGGGTTGCATCACGCCCATCGGACAGGATTCCGCCAGCTTCGCCGAGAATCTTTTCGCCGGCCGCAACGGGATTCGCGAGATGCCCGATCCCCCGCCCGGCCTGCACTTCACGCGCACCGCTGCGGTCCAGGATTTCCGCCAGGACGAATGGCTCACCGCCAGCCAGCGCCAGATCGCCGAGCGCTCGTCCGCATTTGCAATTGCCGCTGCTCGCCAGGCGGTGCGGCAGTCCGGTCTGGTTGCGGCCCATCCCGGCCACTCCGTCGCCGTCATTTTCGGCTGCTCTACCGGCGGCCGCACCACAGAGGAACACGAGTCGCGGAAGCTCTATACCACCGGCGGCCGCATCCATCCCCTCACTGTGCCGCGCGTCATGGCCAGCGCCGGCGCCAGCCTCGTCAGCATGGAACACGGCATCACCGGTCCCGCGTTCACCATCACCACCGCATGCGCTTCGGGCACCCACGCCATCGGCATCGCATTTCACATGGTGCGCTCCGGAGCGGTACGTGCCGCACTCACCGGCGCTCACGAGGCGCCGCTCACCTACGCCTTTCTCAAGGGATGGGACAGCCTCCACGTCGTCTCGCCCACCGCGTGCCGCCCCTTTGCCGCCGATCGCGACGGCATGACCCTCGCCGAAGGCTCTGCCGTCTTCGCCATCGAATCGCTCGATTCCGCCCTCGCCCGCGGCGCCGAAATTCTAGCCGAAATCGTCGGCTTCGGCATGTCTTCCGATGCCCACCACATCACCCAGCCCACCACCGCCGGACCCGCCGCAGCCATGCTCCACGCCATCGAGGACGCGCACGCCGCGCCCGCCAATGTTGGCTACGTAAACGCGCACGGCACCGGCACGGACGTGAACGACCGCGTCGAAGCCGAGGCTCTGGTTCGCATCTTCGGCGATCGCGCACGCACCCTCCCCGTCAGTTCCACCAAAGGACT
Organism: Acidobacteriaceae bacterium; assembly: GCA_030038115.1. Lineage (GTDB taxonomy): Bacteria > Acidobacteriota > Terriglobia > Terriglobales > Acidobacteriaceae > Palsa-343. The sequence continues at coordinate 27,073 of JASHPM010000369.1, forward strand.
CCACGGCCACGCCATCGGTGCTTCGGGCGCCATGGAACTGCTGGCCACGGTGCTCGCCCTCCGAAGCAATCTGCTGCCGGCGAACGCGGGCCTGTCAGAAACGGGCGTCGATCCCGCACTCGGCCTCGATCGCGTCCTGCTCGCCAACGAACCCGCCACTCCATCCCTCGCCCTTTCCAGCTCCTTCGCCTTCGGCGGACTCAATGCGGTGCTCGCCCTCCGCCGTTACGAAGGCTGACCCCGCCTCTTGCCTGGATCGCCTCGCGTATACTGTCCCCCACTTTGTTTCCCCGGGAGAACCTATGATCCGCCTCGTTGCTTCAGGCACCGTGTGCTTCGTGCTGGCAGCCGCCTCCGCCGTGGCGCAAAACACCGCCTCCAGCGGCCTTCCCTCTTTCGTGAGTTCCGAAACACCCTCCCTCGTCGACACCTACAAAGATATCCACGAGCATCCGGAGCTCTCGCACTTCGAAGCTCGCACTTCGCATATCCTGGCCGAGGCGCTGCGCCAGGCCGGCTATACCGTCACCGAGCGCGTCGGCCGCTATCCCGACGGCTCGCAGGCGTATGGCGTAGTCGGCATTCTGAAAAACGGCTCCGGTCCCACCCTTATGGTTCGCGCCGACATGGACGCGCTGCCCATCGTCGAAGAAACCGGCGTCCCCTACGCCAGCCACGTGATCGCGAAGACCAAAGACGGCGTGACCACCGGCGTCATGCACGCCTGCGGCCACGATGTGCACACCACCGTCATGATCGGCACCGCGCGCGCCATGGTCGCCATGAAGTCGCAGTGGCACGGCACGCTGATGCTCGTCGGCCAGCCCTCCGAGGAGACCATCGACGGCGCCAAAGCCATGCTCGCCGACCATCTCTACGAGCGCTTCGGCGGCCCCGACCGCATCATCGGCTTGCACGACACCAACGGCCTCGCTGCCGGCACGGTCGGTGTGCGCAGCGGTCCGTCGGCAGCCAGCTCCACCTCCATCGATGTGGTCATCCGCGGCATCGGCGGCCACGGCGCGTATCCCAACGCGGGCCGCGACCCCATCACCCTCGCCGCCCTTTACATCACGCAGATTCAAACCATCGTCAGCCGCGAAGAAGACCCGCAGGATCCCACCGTCGTCACCGTCGGCCACATCGAAGGCGGCACCAAGCGCAACATCATCCCCGACCAGGTCAGGCTCGAGCTCACCACGCGCTCCTTCTCTGACGAAAGCCGCGACACCGTCATCCGTGGCCTGCAGCAAATGGCCGCAGGCATCACTGCCTCCGCCGGTCTGCCACCCGATAAAGCCGCCACCGTCACCGTCCTTGACGACGAGTCCACACCCGTGCTGTATAACGATCCCGCGCAGACCGTGCTGGTCCGCGCCGAGCTCGTCAAAGCCCTCGGCGCCGACAACGTTTTCGACATTCCCCGCGCCATGGCCAGCGAGGACGTCGGCGTCTTCGCGCTGCCCAACCACGAAATTCCGTTGACCTACTTCATCCTCGGCGCCATGGACCCCGTAAAGTTCGCCGCCGCGAAAGCTGCCGGTAAAGAGCTGCCCGGCCCGCACACCAGCAGGTTTCAGCCGCTTCCTGAGCCCACCATCCGCACCGGCGTCACTGCCATGACCAGCGTCGCGATTTCCCTGCTGCAGTAGCCGCTTTTCCCAGCGCTCCCATGAAACTCGACCAATCGTTTACGGCGCGGTTGCAAAAGAGCCCCGCCCGGGGCGGCTGGACCTTCGTGGTCTGGCCCGGCTCCGCGAAATTCTTTGCAACCCGTGGCCTGGTCAGGGTTCGCGGCAGAATCGACGGCGTCCCATTCCGCAGTTCCTTCATGGCCCTGGGCGACGGCAGGCACAAACTCCCGGTCAAAGCCGACATCCTCAGAGCCATTGGAAAAGGAGCCGGCGACCGCATCACTGTGGTCCTTGAGGAACGCATTACCAAAAGCTGAAGCCCGCCCGCAAATTTCTCGTTGCACAACCCCTGGTGCATGCGTATACTCCCCGCGTTCCCCCAAAATCAAGGAGGTGCTATGGGAAAGTTCAATACTGGCCGCTGGATTCTGTGCGGCATCATTGCCGGAATTGTTGGGGATATCGTCGGCTCGCTCGTGGATGGCATGATGTTGGCGCCCCGCTGGACGACGGAGATGAAGCTGCTGGGGCACTCTGCTTTTGCCTCGACTCAGATCGTCGAGTTCAACGTGGTGGGACTCGCGATCGGCCTGGTCGCCGTTTGGATTTATGCCGGCATTCGTACTCGCTTCGGCGCCGGACCCAAAACCGCCATCTACGCGGGACTGGTGGTCTGGATTCTCGCGTTTTTGCTGCCCGACATTTCGTTCATGTACATTCCCCACCTCTTCTCGCATCACCTCACCCTCTACACAACCCTCGGCAACCTGGTTGGCTGTCTGCTCGGTACGCTTGCGGGCGCTGCGCTCTACAAGGAGGCTGCCTAAGAAAGTCTGGAACCACGGTTGGACGCCGGCCGGAACAGGCTACTGAACGCGGAGAATTCCCCGCGCCGCGCTCCAGTCAGCTCCAGCGCCCGACCCTCCTTTTCATGACGTGATCCCCCTGCGGTCCCCCGAAACAAATCCAACCAATCAACTCTGTGGAGGAAATCATGGGACATGGCATCATCGCCTGGATCGTCATCGGACTGATCGCCGGCTGGCTCACCGGAAAAATCATGAAGGGTTCGGGCTTCGGTTTCATCATGGATATGATCGTCGGCCTGGTCGGCGCGCTCATCGGCGGCTTCATCTCCAGCCACCTCGGCCTCGGCGGAATCGGCTCGCACGGCCTCATCATGAGCATCGTCATCGCTGTCATCGGAGCCGTCATTCTCACCTGGGCGGTTCGCCTGGTCACCGGTAGGAAAGGCTAATTTGTAACCGCCGCCGATTTGTTTTGCAGCTCGCTCGCGAAACGGAGCTTCGCAGCACCAGCCCCGTCCGGGAGCGTCTCCGCTCTCGCGACGGGTTCCCTTTCCCCGAAACTTCCGGCTCGCCGTCGGCTCAACACGCGCGGGCCGCGACTCGGTAAGCGGAAGCTCTCCGGAATTTTCCGGTGTCTCTGGCATAGCTTTCTGTTGGGGGACCCTTTCGCTGCATACTCTTCGCAATCCCCCCCTACCGCAGCCCCATCAGCCCTCGCACCGATCCAATCAGCTTTTGCGGATCGTACCCCACTCCATCCTTGAACACCGTCTCCACCTTCTCTACATCCGCAATGTCCTTCGCGGGATTCCCATCCACCACCACCAGGTCCGCGGCCTTCCCCACCGCAATCGTCCCAAAATGCGCGCCCTCGCCCAAAAACTCCGCGCCATTCTCCGTCGCAATGTGGATCGCCTCCTCCGGTGTGAAGCCCGCCTCCACCAGCAGCTCCAGGCTCCGCTGATCGCCAAACCCCGGCAGCACCCCGCCGTAGCCCGTCGGATCGCAGCCCGACATCAGCACCCCGCCCTGCTTCACAAAGTCGCGCTCGAACTGCATTTCCATTTTCAGCAGCCGCGGCCAGATCGCGTCCGCCTCGTGCTCCGCGATGCCCGCGCGCGTTGCCGCGTAACTGCCCCACGCATCCGGCAGCAGCGAGGTGCGCACCCGCATCTCCTCGCTCATCGGCGGCCGATTCGGCACGAAGCTCTCAAAAATCGCCAGCGTCGACGTCACCGCCACGTGATGCGCGATCAGATCGCGAATCGTCCCCTGAATCTCCGGCCCCTCCACATCCATCTTCGCCAGCTCCACCTGCGGCGGATGCTGCCCCGGGCACACGCCCGTCTTCTTTTGCGAATAGAACTCCGTGTCCACCGCCAGCCCGTGCTCCAGGTTGTCGATGCCCAGCGCCGCCGCCTCCTTAAACCCCACCGCGCACAAGTGCCCGGTGATTTTCAGCCCATGCTCATGCGCGTGGTCGATCGCTGCTTTCAGCTCCTCCGGCGTGATGTGCATGTACGCCTTGAACGACGTCATCCCCTCCGCCGCCCAGTAGTCCACCAGCCGCGCCGCATCGTCCGGACCGGTCAGCGTGTGCAGCTGCGGCCCAATCGCCGGCGAGCCCTCCAGATAGGGACTGGTCAGAAACAGCTTCGGCCCCGGAATCTTTCCCGCATCGATGGCCTCCTTCACCGAAATATCCGTATACGGTTCCACACTTCCCGCTGTCCGCGCCGCCGTCACCCCACCCGCCAGATAGAGCCGCGGCGCACTGTCCGCCATCTCGCCGTACAGCGGCAGCAATCCCGGCCCGCCGTCCGGCAGCGGATAAAACAAATGCTCGTGCATCCCCACCAGGCCCGGGAAAACCGTCTTCCCCGCGAGGTCGATCACCTTCGCGCCGGTGGGCAGCAGTTGATCCGCAGTCTGCGGCCCAACCGCGGTGATCTTGCCGTGATCGAGGGTCACCATCTGGTTCTCCCTCGCCGGCGCGCCCGTCCCATCGATCACGCGCACGTTCGTCAGCACCACCACCGGCGCGTCAATCTTCACAAATGGCTGCAGCGTCGCCGGCGCCTGCGCCCACCCCATCCCCGCCATCCACAACGTCACCGCCGTCGCTGCTGCGTGTCGCATCATTGTCAATCCTCACGTTTCAAATCGGGGGAAACGAAGCTTCCAATATCGGGGCAGATTGCTTCCGCGTCAAGAGCCCACGATCCTCTACACTCAGGCAGTGCCCGAACTCCCCGAAGTGGAAACCATCGCCAACGGCGTGGACCGCCGCCTCCGCGGCGACACTATCGTCTCCGCCTGGTTCAGTACTTATAAGGAGCCCTTCAGGACCCCGCCTGCAGAAATGGCGGAGTCGCTCGCCGGCCTGCGCATTGCTCGCGTCTACCGCGTCGGCAAGCACATCGTCGTCGACCTCGAGAGAGCTCGCTCTGGCCACCGCCCTTCCTCGCCGAATCGCGAAGCCACTCCGCCGGACGCGCAGTCCCAGTTGCTGGTCCATCTCGGGATGACCGGCCGCCTGCTCGTCTCCGCCGCCCGGCTCCCCCTCCCGCCGCACACCCATGCTGTGCTGCATCTCGCTTCCGGCCGCGAGCTGCGCTTCGTCGACCCGCGCCGTTTCGGCCGTCTCGCCCTTCACTCCGTCGACGCCGGCCTCTTCACCGGACCCGGCCGCGAACCCCTCACCATTTCCACCGATGACTTCGTCGCGCTCTTCCGCGGCCGCAAGCTCTCCATCAAGGCCGCGCTGCTCAACCAGTCGCTGCTCCACGGCGTGGGCAACATCTACGCCGACGAAAGCCTCTTCCGCGCAAAAATCCGCCCCACCCGTAGGGCCGGCCGTCTCCCCCGCCCCCGGCTGCTGCGCCTCCGCCAGGCGCTCCAGACCGTTCTGAAATCGGCCATCCGCGCCGGCGGTTCCTCGGTTTCCGACTACGTCGACGCCGACGGTCAAGCCGGCTTCTTCCAGATCCAGCACCGCGTGTACGCCCGGGAGGGCCAGCCCTGCCTCGTCTGCGGGACGCCCATTCGCCGCATCGTTCTCGCCGGACGCGGAACCCACTTCTGCCCCCAATGCCAGACCTGAACTCCAGATCAGGACCAAAACCGTCCCACTTCGGTGTTATGGATTTTCGGACCTGGCGGTCTGGGGTTCTACGGGAATCTGAAGGAACTCATCCTATCCACTATGTCTAACCTTTTGATTCAATTCGATCAATCAAACGGCCCACAAATTGCTGATCATTTTAGCGCCAGCGACGCATAGGCCCTCGCAAGGGGGCTGGTGCGAAAAGAGATTCCGGCCGGAGAGAGCATCATCCTTCGAGATCCTGCCCCGGCCGGGATGCAAATGTCCTGATCCACATTGTTATTAGAGGATATAGGGCGACTTCAGGGAGGCCAGTGACTGGCCGTCACGCGGAAAAAGCCATCCAGCCTGGATGGCTTTTCTGTTCCTGCCCAGGTTCCCGTTACTACAGGGTGCCGTCTCCCTGGGGGCTGGCATCAAAGCACTTGTCAGGCTCGATCTGCGGGAGTATTATTATTTTTGCCTATCGAGCGGCTGATGCCACGCCCGTTTTGTGCGAGGCTCGCCGCGATTCTCGAGAGTCACGAATCACCCCCGGGAGATTATCTCCGTCGTCGCGTGCGCCGTCCAGGGAGTAACCACCCGGTTGCGAAGGTTGAATCAGAATCAGACGGCAACTCCAGTACGTTCCGTTGATCGGCGCGGCATTCGGTTGCGTTCCCCCGTCTCACGCTTCACGAAGCGGGAACTGTTCGGGCCCAGGAACCCAAGCCATTTGTATCGCACCGTATTTTGAACTTTCCGGCCATCTCCGTTGCATAGCAAACAAAGGTCTGGACCGGAGCTAAACAATTTCCACTGTTCCTGACTCCCGCGAGTCGGGTTCCGTGCTGCGCGTCTCCCAGGAATCGCAGCTCCTCCGAGCGCTTCGAAGCGTAGCGGGAATCGGGAACACAGTCCATCGCACCAGGAAGTGCAGGCATGACAACAGAGCAGAACCAGCCTCAGCCCCCCGCGGACAATCCGGTCCCGGCGCAGGCGCAGGCGCCCAATCAGGGGCAAAATCAGGGCGGAGGCGGCCATCGCCGCCGTCGCCGTCGCAAGCGGAATAAGGGTGGCGCCCAGGCCGGCGGCCAGGGCCAGGCCCAGGGCCAGCATCAGGCCAACCAGCCGCAGGCTTTCAGCCAGAAGCCGCCCAAGCCGCAGCCCTCCAGCCAAACCCGTTTCTTCAGAAACAACGGCAATGGCCAGCACCAGGGCGGCGGCGGACGGCGCCGCAACAAGCAGCGCCGCGAGCGCGTTTTCGTCGGTCCCATGGACCACAGCTATCGCGCCGTCAATGGCAATGTCGCCGACTCTCCGCCCTCCACCATCGAGTTCCGGAATGGCAACGTCAACGGCAACGGCCACTACATGGAGAACGTTGCGCCCTGGGAGGCCCCTCCGCCTCCCGTCCGCGAAGATGCGCCCACCCGCATCTACCTCTTCATCGAGGACCTTTTCTTCTTCGCGAAGATCAACGAGACCGCGCGCAAGCTCGGCATCAAAGTTGCCTTTGTCAAGAACGATTCCGAGACCCTCGCGAAAATCATGGACGCGCCCGACGAAGAGCGCCCCTCGCTGATCGTCTTCGACCTCAACAACGCCGCTGCCAAACCCATGACCCTCATCCCGAAGATCAAGTCGAAGCTGAAGAAGGGCACCTCGGTCATCGGCTTCCTCTCCCATCTCCAGGGTGACCTCAAGGCCAAGGCGGTCGAAGCCGGCTGCGATATCGTCATGCCGCGCTCGGCCTTCTCGCAGAACCTCCCCACCCTCCTGCGCCGCCACGGCCTCGATGAGGAGCAGGAAGCGGAACACACTCAGCCGTTCTGAGCGTCGATCAGAAAACCAAAGCCCCGGCGAGAAACCGGGGCTTTTTTCTTTCCTCCCTGCAGATGAGACTGGTTCCAGCTCACCGGCGAATCAGTCGATGAATCCGCGTTGAACCCGCTGCGGCCGCCATCTTCTCCGCCACCGCGGTCATCGGTGCCCCCA
>JASHPM010000370.1 GCA_030038115.1 Acidobacteriaceae bacterium
CCGCGAGGTACTTCGTTGCGACTTCTGTAGCCTGGTACAGTTCCGTACGTCGAATTCCCTTTGCAGACGTTGCCGCAAGCCCCTCGAGATCGACGAGCCGGAAGCGATGTCTCCCCAACTGGTGGCGACGAACACGCAGGGTGCGGAAGAAGCAGAGGGCATCGACGTGGCGCGGGCGGTGCGCGAAGTACGGCACGACCGTTGTCTGAGCCAGCGGCAACTGGCCGGACGCATGCAGGTGCCGCGCACTTACATTTCAAAAATCGAGAATGGCAAAGCAGTGCCGACCCTGTCATCGCTGCAACGGCTGGCGCAGGCGCTGGAAGTGGGCATCTGCGATCTGCTGCACGATGGGCAGAGCCGCAGAGCGCGCGAAGCGGCGGCGGTGCTGGCCGATCCGTTTCTGGCGGAGATTGCACCGCTGATTGCGCAGATGGACGCTTTTCAGCGGGCGATGTTCCTGAACCAGGTGCGGGAGATGGCCGGCGGACGGCGGCGTTCGGCGTAAGCATCCACGCAAAATCCCTTTTCATGTATGGCGCAGGGTCGCCGGGTTCGGCACCCGTTCCGAACTGTATAATCTGGCGCAGAGGGAACTGCTCCCAGCTTCCGCGGCTTTGGCGCGATCCGGCCATGCCGTGCGATCCGAATGAGCGAGGACGATAGCCCGTCCGATCATCCGTCCGCGGGGGCACTCGAAAGGAACCGTTGTCACTCAATTCCAGCCGAGTTCATGAACTGCCTGCCGAGGAGGCAGCCGTGTACCGCCGTCTCGATGCAGAGCGCCTGCCGCATCACGTAGCGATCATCATGGACGGGAACGGGCGCTGGGCGGGAAAACGGAGCCTGAAGCGATTCTTCGGACATCAGCAGGGAGCGGAGGCAGTGCAGTACGTGGTGGAAACCGCGTCGCGCATCGGACTGCCGTGGCTGACGCTGTACGCATTTTCGCTGGAAAACAATCTGAAGCGGCCGAAGGCGGAAGTGAATTTTCTGATGCGGCTGCTGAAGAGCTACCTGACGAACAATGTGCAGCGCATGAACGACAACAACGTGCGCATCCAGTACGTGGGGCGGACGGAGGAATTGCCGGACGAAGTGCGGGAGCGCATGCAGTGGGCGGCGGAAGCAACGAAGCGCAATACAGGGACGACGCTGACGCTGGCGCTGAATTATGGAGGGCGGTCGGAGCTGGTGGATGCGTTCCGGCGTCTGGCGGCGGAGGTGCAGCGCAAGGGGCTGCGGCTGGACCAGGTGAGCGAAGTGGATATTCACCGGCATCTGTATACGGCGCATATGCCGGATCCTGATTTGCTGATCCGGACGTCGGGCGAGATGCGCGTGTCGAATTTTCTGCTGTGGCAGATTGCGTACACAGAGATTTATGTGACGGACCGGTTGTGGCCGGACTTCCGCGGGATTCATATGCTGGAGGCAATTGAGGATTACCAGCGACGGGAGCGGCGATACGGCGGGCTGAATGACGGAACGGAGTCGGACGACGTGGAGAGTTTGCCGGCGAGTCAGCTGGCGGTTTAAAGACAGGGAAAAGGGTGCAGGCCGAAGGCGCATCGCGAGGATGCGCCTTTCGTTTTGGTGCGGAGCAAGCTATTCGGTTGCGACGCCCGCGGGTGCGACCCAGGTTTGCTGCGGAGCGGTGACTTTGACGTCGGGCGCGTTGATTTTGACTTTGAGGGTTTCCACTTGCGCCTTGCCGCGCAGAGGAGCCGCGAAACCGAGCTCATACTGATTGTTGAGACGGCGGCTGAAGTCCTCAAAGTAAGGCTGCAGGGTAACGGGGTTGCCGAAGCCGATCCAGTAGGAGTTGCCGCCGGTGGCATCGGTGACTTCGAGCAGGAGATTCTGGCCGGCGTTGTTCTCATACCAGGAGCGATCAGCGGGGCCAACGTTGCGCCAGTAGATGGAATAGACCACGAGATTGGCGTGAACCGCGTCCTGGGCGGCAGCCAGCACGTAGGGATCTTCGGGGTCGTACTGCAGATGGTAGTAGTCAACGCCATCGGTGATCATGATGACTTCGCGGCGAGCGGAGCGGTCGCGGGAGGGCCAGTTCTTCGCCAGATCGGAGAGACAAAAATAAGGGCTGGCGCTGTAGCCGGGGGCGGCCATGGGCAGGTGAAGCTCCTGGAGCGCCTCGGCGTGGTTGGAGGTGAAGGGGCCGGAGAGCACGGCGCGGCCGTTCCCCATATAAGCGAAGGTGAATTTGACGTTGGGAGGAAGGCTCTGGACGAAATGCGTGATGTCGTCGAACTCGCGGCCGAGGCTGGTACGAGCGCCGTCGTCGATGAGCAGCACGAGTTCGACACTGGCCTGGGAACCACGCAGGGGCTGCCAGTTGACGATCTGGCTTTGCTTGCCATCGACCTGGACCTGGATATTCTGCTCGGAAACGTCGGGGACGGTGGGGGCATCGGATTTTTTGGGCAGAACGGTGATGACCGCCTGGCCCTGGCCCTGATTTTCGGTCTGAGAGAAGGCGAACGGCGCGACGGCGAGAAGTCCTGCGATGAGAATGGTTAGTGGTCTGAATGTTTTGCTCATGATGGTTCCTCTTCTGCAGCGGAGAATGGCGCTCCGGATAAGTGTGTCGCCCGTCGATGAAGCCCCGGGCGATCCGCCGAAGCAAATCTTTCGTCCATCCACCTGCTAATTAGATGGAATCTGAGCGAAATGGTCTCAAGCAGGGACGCACTCTCTATTCAGCGCGCTTGAAATCGATGCAATTACGGCCGAAGCAGAGGCGGTATGTACCGGAGAGGGTGCGGGGATCCCGCTGGAGCTGCCAGGGGCCCATGATCTGGAGAGGCACAGGGTGCTCCATTTGTGTGTCGTGCATCGCCCTGGTTGAATGCACGTCGTGATTGCCAATATCCATGACCACGAAATGATCGCCGACGAAGCCGATACCGTAGGCGCCGGGCGGGAGGCGGCGGTCGGCAGGTCCGACCGGGATCAAAATGAGCGGAACTTCGGTGAGGAGATAGCCCTGGTATTTGTCCTGAATGGCGCTGGAGTAGCCAGAGGTATCGACGAGGACGGCAAGGACAAAGTGATCGTCGGAATAGTGGATGCCCGCGGAGTTGCGCAGCTGGGTGGTGGCGGATTTGCCCGCGAAGTAGACGGAGTCGGGAAGAAGTTTGGAGGCTTCGGGGGCGTGCAGGACGGTGCCTGGGGTTTGCGCGGATGCTGCGCATGCGCCGGAGAGAATGACGATGAGGGCCAGCGAGGGGCTGAGGTTGCGGAGAGCTTTCATGGCGTGGTCTCCTGGGTTGCGGAGTGAGTATAACGCCCCCGGAGTCGAGAGCAGGGTCAATCTTTGGGAGGGTCCGGCTTATGGAGGGCCTGGTAACTGCGGCGATTCCTCCGCGGTTAGGGCGACGCGGAGTGTTTGGGAAACGGGAACGAGAAGTTAGTATCGAACCTGATGCGAAATGTGCGGAGTGATTTTGCGTGGCGCTGGAGTGCGGTGCGGCGGGCCATGGCGGAGCGGGAGATTCAAGCGCTGCTGGTGACGCACTCGCCGGATGTGCGCTGGCTGTGCGGGTTCACGGGATCGAATGCGGCGCTGGCGGTGACAGTGAAGCAGGCTGCGCTGTTCACCGACGGGCGTTACACGACGCAGGCGCGGGAAGAGACGCGCGGGGCGCGGGTGACAATCGCGAAGAAGTCGGCGCTGCGAGAATGCTGTGCGCTGCTGGGGGAGCTGGCGAAGAAGGCGTGGTTCGATCCGCAGCATACGACGGTGGCGGATCTGGGACTGATGCGCTCGGGAGTGAATGCGAAGAAGAGCCGGGGATTCTTTGTGGCGCTGCGGGAGCCGCTGGTTTCTGTATTGCGCATGGTGAAGGACGAGAGCGAACTGGCGCTGATGGAGAAAGCAGCGAAGCTGGGCTGCGAACTGTTTGAGACGATGCTGCCGCGTATGGAGAGCGGGTTGACGGAGACTGGATTTGCGGCGGAACTGGAGTTCGAGGCGCGGAGACGAGGCGCGGAGGGGATGTCGTTCGAGACGATCATAGCGTCGGGTGCACGCTCGGCGCTTCCTCACGGACGCGCGACGATGGCTAAGTTACCGCGCAAGGGATTCGTAACGCTGGACTTCGGTGTTATCCTCAAGGGTTATTGCTCCGATATGACGCGCACTGTGCACCTGGGCAGGGCGAGCCGCGAGGAGCATGCCGCATACGACGCGGTGCTGGAGGCGCAGGAAGCCGCGGTGGCGGCAGTGAAACCGGGAGCGCGTTGCGGAGATGTGGACGATGCAGCACGGAGTGTGCTGAAGAAGGCTGGACTGGGGAAATACTTCACGCATTCAACCGGACACGGCGTGGGGCTGGAGATTCACGAACAGCCGCGTGTGGCGGCTGCGCAGGGGACGCCGCTGGAAACGGGGATGACGATCACGATCGAACCGGGAGTCTATCTGCCGGGGAAGTTCGGCATACGGATCGAGGACATGGTGGCGGTGACGAAGAAGGGGAATCGGATTCTGACGCCCGTGAGCAAAAGCTGGATTGAGCTGTAGGGGATGAAGGGCCGCGCGAGACAAACGATGAAATCGGAAGACATGAAAGAACTGAAGGAACTGATCGAGTTCCTGAAGGAAAACAAGATCGGCGAATTCGATCTGGAGCGCGGCGAGCTGAAGATTCGCATCAAGTTTGCGCAGGAGGGTGGAGGCGATCTGGCAGGGCTGGCGCGGCTGGTGGGATCGCAGGCCGCGCAACCGGTGGCGGTACCGATGACGCCGGCGCCGGGAGTGGTTTCTGCCGCACACGCGGCTGCCGCGAGCCATGTCGCAGAGGCGCCGGCCGTGGAGGCGGACGAAGATGCCGCGCTGCATGTGGTGAAGTCGCCGATCGTGGGAACGTTTTACGAATCGCCGTCGCCGGGATCAGCGGCGTTTGTGAAGATCGGCGATCAGGTGGAGATTGGCCAGGTGCTGTGCATTGTGGAAGCGATGAAGCTGATGAACGAGATTGAAAGCGACGCGGCCGGCGAGATTGTGAAGCGGCTTGTGCAGAACGGCCAGCCGGTGGAATACGGCCAGGCACTGTTTGCGGTGCGTCCCCGATAGCTATGCGTAAAGTACTGATCGCCAATCGCGGCGAAATCGCGCTGCGCGTAATTTGCGCGTGCAAGGAAATGGGCCTGCGGACGGTGGCCATATACAGCGACGCGGACCGGCACTCGCTGCACGCGCGCTTTGCCGACGAAGCGATCTGCATCGGGCCGCCGCGTTCGACGGAGAGCTATCTGAATGTGCCGGCGGTGATCAGCGCCGCGGAGATCGCGGACGTGGACGCGATTCATCCTGGATATGGGCTGCTGAGCGAGAACGCGAATTTCGCGGAAGTGTGCCGGGCGTCGAATATCAAATTTATTGGGCCGCCTCCGGAGGTGACGCGACTTATGGGGGAGAAGGAAAAGGCCCGTCAGACGATGAAGCGCGCGAAGGTGCCGATTCTGCCGGGGTCGGAGAGCACGATCCAGAGCGAGGGCGAGGCGCTGGAGTGGGCGAAGACGGTTGGGTATCCGGTGATCCTGAAAGCGTCGGCGGGCGGCGGCGGACGCGGGATGCGCGTGGTGCGCTCGGCGGAGGAACTGCCGGGACTATTTCAGGCGGCGCAGAGCGAAGCGGCAAGCGCGTTCGGCAACGGCGAGCTGTACATGGAGAAGTTCATCGAGCGGCCGCGGCACATCGAATTTCAGATTCTGGCTGATGAGCATGGCACGGCGATGTCTCTGGGCGAGCGCGAGTGCTCGATCCAGAGACGGCATCAGAAACTGATTGAAGAGGCGCCGTCGCTGCAGGTGACGCCGAAGCTGCGTGAGGAGATGGCGAAAACGCTGAAGCGGTGCATGGAGGCGGTTGGGTATCAGAATGCGGGGACAATCGAGTTCCTGATGGATGAGGATGGGAAGCTTTACTTCATCGAGATGAACACACGCATTCAGGTTGAGCATCCGGTGACGGAGATGATCACGGGGATCGATCTGGTGAAGACGCAGTTGAGGATCGCGATGGGGGAGAAGCTGGGGAGCGTCGTACAGGAGCCGGTGGCGATGCGCGGACACGCGATTGAATGCCGCGTGAATGCGGAGCATCCGGAGAAATTCACGCCATCGGCGGGGAAAATCACGGCGTTCAACGTACCGGGCGGCAACGGAATCCGCGTGGACACAGCGCAGTATGCCGAGGGTGTGGTGCCTCCGTACTACGATTCACTGATTGCGAAGGTGATCGCCCACGGGGCCGATCGCTACGAGGCGATGGCGCGGATGCGGCGCGCGCTGGAGATGTTTATCGTGGAGGGGATTCACACGACGATTCCGATGCACCAGCGGGTTTTTATGGATGAGGAGTTCCAGCGGGGGCAGTTCGATACGAAGTATATGGAGCGGTTCTTCGAGCGGGAGAAGCAGCGCAAGGAAGTGGAGCTGGTGGGAAGCTAAACGTCGCAGAGATCGACGGCCTGGCGGAGGCTGGTGAGGGGGTCGCCGGTGGGGACGAATTCGTGGGCGACATAATCGGAAAAACTTAGGGCGGCGATGGCTTCCATGACCGCGGCGTACTGGATTTCCTGAGTGGCGTCGAGTTCGTGGCGGCCGGGAACGCCCCCGGTATGGAAATGGCCGATGACGCCGATGTTCTGGCGGATGGTCGAGATCAAATCGCCCTCCATAATCTGCATGTGGTAGATGTCGTAGAGCAGTTTGACGCGGGGCGAGTCAACCTCGTGCATGACGCGCGCGCCCCATGCGGTGTGGTCGGCCATGTAGTCGGGGTGGTTGACTTTGCTGTTGAGCAGCTCGAGGCAGATGGTGACGCCGTTGTCTTCCGCGATGGGTTTGAGGCGGTTGAGGCCGGCGATGGTGTTGCGGGCGCCTTCTTCGTCGGACATGCCGCGACGATTTCCGGAAAAGGTGATGACGTTGGGGACCCCGGCTTTGGCGGCGATGGGGATATTTTTGCGGAACGCGGCTTCGATGGCGGCGTGATTCTCGGGGCGGTTGAGCGCGTCGGGGATGGTGCCTCCGCCGGCGTAGCCCATGGTGCAGATGAGGCCGTAACGGCGGGGGATTTCGTACTCATTGAGTTCGAGGAGGTCAATGCCTTTGAGGCCGAGCTGGACGGCCCACTGGCAAAGGGTTTCGAGCGGGGTGTCCTTATAGCACCAGCGGCAGACGGACTGGTGGATGCGGTTTTTCCGGGCGGCGCTGGTTGTTGAGGCCCCAGGCGATGGAAGAGCCGCGGCGATGGACGCAGCGGTTCCGGATTTGAGAAAAGTGCGACGGGAAGGCACGAAGATCAGGGTACAGGGAACAGGGAACAGGGAACAGGGTACAGGGTACGAAAATACAGGGGACAGGGAACAGCCTGTAGCCGGTAGCCTGTAGCCGGTGGGCATGCGATTTGAGACGAGGTTTGCCGAGGCGCCTGTGCTGTGTGCGGCGTCCTGTAGAATTTTTCGCGATGTCTTAATCCCTTTTGAAACTGCCGGGAGATTGCCGATGATGCGTGGTTGCTGTGTGTTTGCCGCTGTTGCTGCTTTGACTGCAAGTGGTTTTGCGCAGGGTTCGGCGGGACCGGAACCCGTGCCGATGCCGCCGCCGATTGCGGCGCCGGTGGACACGCCCTATCCGGGAACGATTGCACTGACGGTGAACCTGACCAACACGGTGGATCGGGTGGTGACGGTGCACGAGACGATTCCTGTCAGGGCGGGCGAGCTGACGCTGCTGTATCCGCAGTGGCTGCCGGGAGCCCATTCGCCCAGAGGGCCGATTGACGCGGTGGCGGGGCTGTTTGTGAAGGCGGACGGGAAAACGATTCCGTGGGTGCGGGATCCGGTGAATGTGTACGCGTTTCACATCGACGTACCGAGGGGGGTGACGTCGATCGACGTGGACTTCGATTATCTGTCGGCGATTCAGCCCCAGGTTGGCCGCATCGAGATTTCTTCACAGCTGGCGGACCTCGCGTGGAACGCAGTGGTCCTGTATCCGGCAGGGCACTTTTCGCGCGACATCCATTTCCAGGCGAATATCGTGCTGCCCAGCGGATGGAAATATGCGACGGCGCTCGAGACTGCGTCGCAGGACGGCGACACAGTTCACTTCAAAGAAACCACGTTGAACACGCTGGTGGATTCGCCGCTGTATGGGGGCGCGAATTTCAAGCGCGTGGATCTGTCAACGGGGCCGGACAATCCGGTGTTCCTGGACGTGTTCGCCGATGAAGCGAAGGACCTGGAGATCACGCCGGAGGAACTGCAGGCTCACAAGAATCTGGCGATCCAGGCGCAGAAGCTGTTCGCGTCGCACCACTACGATCACTACGATTTTCTGTTTTCGCTCAGCGACGTGATTGGCGGAAACGGCCTCGAGCATCATCAGTCGAGCGAGGATGGGACGCGGGCGAACTACTTCACGGATTGGGCGGCGGGCGCACGGGGGCGCGATCTGCTGGGGCATGAGTACACGCATTCGTGGAACGGGAAGTTCCGGCGGCCGGCGGATTTGTGGACACCGAACTTCAACGTGCCGATGCGCGACGATCTGCTGTGGGTGTATGAGGGGTTGACGCAATACTGGGGTTTGGTGCTGACGGCACGGTCGGGGCTGGTGACCGCGGAACAGGCGCGCGACGATCTGGCGAGCGTGGCAGCGGGGTTTGAGGCGAGCAAGGGGCGCGAATGGCGGCCACTGGTGGATACGACGAATCAGCCGACGGTTTCGCAGCGGAGGCCAGTGAGCTGGGTGAGCTGGCAGCGCGCGGAGGATTATTACACGGAGGGGCAACTGATCTGGCTGGATGCCGATACGAAGATTCGCGAGCTGAGCGACGGGAAGAAGTCGCTGGACGATTTTGCGAAGTTGTTTTTCGGCGTGAATAACGGGAGCTACGTCACAGATACGTACACGTTCGAGGACATTGTGGCGGCTTTGAATCAGGTACAGCCGTATGACTGGAAGACGTTCCTGCAGGAGCGGGTGTATGAGCTGCATCCCGAGGTGCCGGAGGATGGGTTTGCGCGGGGCGGATACAAGCTGGTCTATAACGACACGCCGCGGGTGGGGGAAAGGCGTGCGGCGGAGAATCCGCGATTTGGGACGAGCTTTGCGACGTCGGTGGGGTTCAATGTGATGATGGATGGCTCGCTGGGCGGAGTGAGCTGGGACGGGGTGGCGTTTAAGGCGGGGATTGTGCCCGGGATGCAACTGCTGGCGGTGGATGGCGAGGTGTATACGGCGGACAAGCTGCGGGATGCGATAAAAAAGGCGGAGAAAGGGACGGATCCGATCACGCTGCTGGTGAAGGATCGCGACCAGATCAAGTCCGTGGCGCTCGATTATCACGGCGGGCTAAGGGTTCCGCATCTGGAGCGGGTGGAGGGAACGCCGGACCGGCTGGATGACATTCTGAAGCCAGTGCCTTAAAGACAGGGAGTAGCCAATAGGGAACAGGGACCAGGAAAAGCGTTCAGCGTTCCGCGATGCGGTCGAGGAGATCGAAGAACTCGGGGAAAGAGATGGCGGCGGATTCGGCGCCGCGGATGAGGGTGTCTCCCGTGGCGCGGAGGGCGGCGACGGAGAAGGCCATGGCGATGCGGTGATCGCCGCCGGACTCGATGATGGCTCCGTGGAGGGTTTGACCGCCGGGTACGTCGAGGCCGTCGTCGAACTCTTCGACTTCAGCACCCATCGCACGAAGATTGGCGGCGACCAGCGCGATGCGGTCTGATTCCTTGACGCGGAGTTCTTTGGCGTCGCGGATGCGGATGCCGTTTTGCGTGTATGGGCCGATGGCGGCGAGGACGGGCAGCTCGTCGATGAGCTGCGCGGAGAGCGCTCC
>JASHPM010000371.1 GCA_030038115.1 Acidobacteriaceae bacterium
GGATTCCTGAGCGCCTGGACTTACTGGATGTCGAACCTGCCGTACTTTGCAGCCATCCTTTATTTCGGCGCGGGGGCGGCGCTGTTTGCGGCCGGAGAGCGGGGACGTGGGCTCGCCGACAGCCCCTGGTACTTTATGACGTTCGCGGTGGTGTGGCTGGCGGTGATCACGGCGGTGAACGTAGTGGGGTTGAACGCCGGGAAGTGGCTGAACAACATCGGATCGACGGGGATGTGGCTGTCGATGGTGGTGCTGGTGGCGCTGGCGGCGCTGGCAACGGAGCGGTTCGGGGTGGCGACCCGGTTTAGCTGGGGGGCGATGACGCCGCATCTGACGGTGAGAAACGCAGCTTTTTGGGCGACGATCTTTGGCGCGTTTTCGGGGTGCGAAACGGGATCGTTTATGGGGGAGGAAATCGAGGAGCCGCGGAAGACAATTCCGCGGGCGCTGCTGGTGAGCGGGGTGGCGCTGGCGCTGGCGTACGTGCTGGGGACGGCGGCGTTGCTGGTGACGTTGCCGGCGGGACAGATTTCCGGTGTGGACGGGTTTATGCAGGGCACGGCGGTGCTGTGCGGGCGGCTGGGCGTGCCGTGGCTGGGCGTTGCGGTGGCCGGGATGCTGGTGCTGGGGGCGGTGGGCGGCGCCGCGGCGTATTTGTCGTCGACGTCGCGGCTGCCATTTGTCGCAGGCATTGATCTTTATTTGCCGCCGGTGTTCGCGCGGGTGCATCCGCGGTTTCGCACGCCGTGGGTGGCAATTGTGGTGTACGGACTGGCTGGGATGCTGATGGCAGCGCTGGGCCAGGCGGGGACCAGCGTGCGCGGCGCGTACGACGTGATGGTCAGCATGACGATTATCACGACCTTTCTGCCGTTTCTGGCTCTGTTCGCGGCGATGGCATGGGCGCAGAGCCAGCCCGCGGGCCCGGAGGTGATGCGCGTGCCGGGGAAGCGTCCGGCAGCGATAGTGGTGGCCGTGGTGGGGTTTGTGACAACGGCGGGGGCGATTGTGCTGTCGGTGTTCCCGGCGGAGGAGGAAGCGCACAAGGCGATGGCGGTGGCGAAGGTGCTGGTGCTGACGGCGGTGCTGGTGGGGGCGGGGGCGATCACGTTTGCGATCGGGAGCCGAAAGAAGAGGAAGCTGCTCAACGAGCGGTCAGCGTTCAGCGATCAGCGTTCAGAGGGCGCGGCGTAAAAGGCCGAGCGAAGGGCAAGGCGAATTGTCGGCCTGGCGACGGGCAAAGCAGACGCCTTCCGTATGGGGTTTGTGACGGCTTCACAATTGGGAGCCTACGCGCAGCACGAAGTGAGCGTCGCCTCGGATTCGAAGCAAACGCCACTGCTGGGTCGCTTCGATCTGGATGAAGGAGGCGAACTGATCATTCACCTGTCGACGCCTGGCGGTGCCGCGAACGCCAGTGCCCTGGTCAGACGCCGATGATGTCGCCCTGGTCGTCGACGTCGATGTCTTCGGCGCGGGAAACTTTGGGCAGACCGGGCATGAGCATCATGTTGCCGGCGATGGGAACGAGGAATCCGGCGCCCGCGGAGAGGGAAACGTCGTTGATGTGGAGGGTCCAGTCCGTTGGCGCGCCGAGGCGTTTGGGATCGTCGGTGAAGGAGTACTGGGTTTTGGCGACGCAGATGGGCAAGCCCGAGTAGCCCCAGTCGACAAACGCGCTGAGCTTCGCGCGGGCGGTGTCGCTGAGGCTGACGCCGCAGGCGCCGTAGACGCCGATGGCGACTTTTTTGAGTTTCTCTTCGTACGAATCGGAGAGCGCGTAGATGGGCTGCGCGTGGACGCCAGGATTGCGATCGATGAGGTCGACGACGGCGCGGGCCAGATCCTCCGATCCTTCGCCGCCTTTGGTGAAGGGCTCGGTGAGGGCGCTGGGCACGCCGAGTTGCGCGCAGAAGGCCGCGACCTGGCTGAGTTCTTCAGGGGTGTCGTTGGGGAAGCGATTGATGGCGACGAGGGTGGGTAGCTCGAAGCGCTGCAGGTTCCGGGCGTGGCGGGCGAGGTTCGCGAATCCCTGGGTCAGGGCGCCTTCGCCCTGATTGCGCAGGCTCTGCACGGTGGTGACGAGGACGGCGGCGGAGGGACTGACGCCGGAAACCTGCATGACGATGTCGATGTATTTCTCGGCGCCGAGGTCGGCGGCGAACCCGGCTTCGTTGATGACGTAGTCGGCGAGGCGCAGGCCCATTTGCTGCGCAATGATGCTGCTGGTGCCGTGGGCGATGTTGCCGAAGGGGCCGGTATGAACCAGAGCCGGCGTGCCTTCGGTGGTCTGCACGAGATTGGGGAGCAGAGCGTCGGCAAGGAGGGCCATCATAGCGCCGGTGGCGTGGAGGTCGGCAGCGGTGACGGGTTTTCCATCGCGGGTTGCGCCGACGACGATGGCGCCGAGACGGCGGCGGAGGTCGGCGCGGTCTTTGGCGAGCGCGAGGATGGCCATGATTTCGGAGGCCGCGGTGATGACGAAGCCGGTGCGGCGATTGGCTCCGTCGCGCTTGCCGTCGACTTCGATGCGGACGGCGCGGAGGGCGCGGTCGTTCATGTCCATGGCGCGAGGCCACCAGATGTTGCCGGGATCGAGATGGAGATCGTTGCCATGAAAGAGATGCGCGTCGATGAGGGCGGCGAGGAGGTTGTGCGCGGAGGTGATGGCGTGAAAATCGCCGGTGAAGTGGAGATTGATTTTCTGGCTGGGCTCGACCTGCGAGAGGCCGCCGCCGGCAGCTCCGCCTTTCATGCCAAAGACGGGGCCGAGGGAAGGCTCACGGGGGGTGATGATGGCTCTCCTGCCGAGGCGCTCCAGTCCCTGGGCGAGGCCGATGGAGGTGACGGTTTTGCCTTCGCCGGACGCGGTGGGTGTAGTGGCGGTGACAAGGATCAGCTTGCCGCGCGGCGGACGGGCCGGGTCGTGGAGCAGGTCGAGATGGAGCTTGGCGAATGCGGGGCCGAGCTGGTCGTAGTCGTCTTCGTGCAGGCCGAGCCTGCGAGCAACGGCGGTGATGGGGAGCAGGTGTTTGGTTCCGGAGATTTCAATAGTCTGTATCACAAGAGATTTTGGCAGAGGGATATACCAGTGGGATGTGACCGCCCTCACGCTGGTGGGTTCATGATTTTTGGCGGGCGGGCGCTATACTCGTTTGTCGCGTGGAAGGACGGGGCAGTACAGAAGAGGCAGCGAATTTTGAGTGCCGGTGAAGGAGCTGGTTGTCGGAGCGATGCGGCGAGGATCGGTTACTGGGGTGATGAGCGCGGCAATTGCCCGAGAGTAATCCGATGTGGGGGGCCGGATAGTAATGGCCCGTACCGTACACTCCAGGGTCATCGACGCTGTCCCCATTGAGCCATTGTTTTGCACCGGGGAAAGGGGCAAGATTCCGGGCATGGCATTCGCAGAAGGGCAACAGGTTCGTATGAAGTGCGGGCAGGGGGTCGGGGTGGTATCCAAAAAGCTCGCGAGCCTTCAGGACATGTACGTGGTGCAGCTGGATGGGAACCACACGCCGCCAAAGAAGCTGGCGCATGAGTCGGATCTGGAACTGCTGCTGCTGCGGGCTGACGAGCGGCAGTTGGCGTAAGCGAGGCCGCAGCCTGTAGCCGGTAGCCAAGACAGCGTTCGGCGTTCGGGCGGCCGCCGGGGTGATCGCTAGAGCACGAATACCCGAAACATCCACCACACCAGAAAAAGCGCGACGATGGCGAGCAGGATGTGGGCGATCCACTGGCCTGGAGTTTCCGGCTTGCCGAGCCTGAACATGGGGGCGATGGTAGCAGGAATGGAAGGCGCCGGCGGGAGGCGAGCCCGCAGTGAGCGAAACGCGGGGTCCGGTGCTTTCGTGGGGTGGGTACACCCCAACCCCTGCCCCCTTTCGAATCGGGTGATTGATTTCATTGGGATTTGAGGCTGTTGTCGAGATTGATAACAGGCTAACGGGCCTGCGGTGAATCAATTGCGATGCGGCCGAGTTTGTATCAGACTCGGCCGGGTTTGCTACAAACTCGGCTGCGTTCGAGCCCGATGATTGAATCGAAGTCAGATGCAGCTCGGCTGAGGTTGAAGCACAGACAGCCGAGTGGGACGCCGACTCGGCCGGGTTTGATGCACAAACGGCCGAGTGTAGGTCACAGGCGGCCGAGATGCCGGTTTGAGGTTCGGTTGGGCGCGGTTGCGGCAATGCAGAAGTCTCCAGACACAGAAAGGCCTCGCCCAGGAGCGAGGCCTTTTTCTTTTTCCATCTAAGTTCAGAATATCAAATGGGAAGAATAAAGCCGCGGGTTTTGGCGGGGTGGACATTACGAATGCCCAAAGCAAGGAAAGGAGTTAGGGGCGCAGTTACCAAGGTTAGGATTGACAGTTTTTGGAGGAAGGGTAACGTTACGCGATTTTCGGTCGCGGGGATGGGGGGGGCCGACGGGAGCGACCTCGGAAGGGGGATGGTGGGCGCAGCAGGATTCGAACCTACGACTTCCACCGTGTGAAGGTGGCACTCTGCCGCTGAGTTATGCGCCCTACTCTTTAGAATCCGGCGTTTGCAGCATCGCCTGAAGCCCGCGTGGAAACGGCTGGAACGAGATCAATTTTACAACACGCGTTCTCGTCGTGGAGCGCCCCGAGGCCATGCACAAGCGGCGCTACCGGACCATCCGCATTTCCCGCGCTGTCTATCAACGCGTGATTGCTCGGCTGACGGTGCGATAGCTGGCCCGATAGAATGGTTCTGCTGGGGATCGGGGTGACGCGGGTGGTGACAATGCGCACACTCGTTTACAAGCGAACTCATCGCGGAGACCCGAATCGTAGCGGTTGGTTTGGAGTCCACGGTTGTATGGGGCAAGTCCGAGGCTACGACTTTGATGCTGTTATCGGGGTCGGCGGGATCGGTAACGAACCTAGGCGCTTAGGGATCAGCGAGAGAGTCAACTGGATCGGAGTCGGCGCAAGACAGAGATATGCAAAGGGTGTCACCCACCCCTTAATTACGTTCGATCACTTCGCGTTGTATGAAGAGCAAGGCGTCAAGCTGTCCAAAATCGCATCTAGTCTTGCCGAACGGTTGTATTCAAGAGATGCTCCACGATTCTTGCTTGTGGAGTCTTCTGATCCAGAGCACAGGGAGATCATGCGGGTACTAAAGTTGGTGGAATCTGCGCGGCCCTCCGCACAGCGCAGTCAGCGGTGCGATCGGCTGTCGCTCTGTTCCTTCTGTAAGGAGGCAGCTTGCGCAGATTGTAGCCAGACCTGATGGCCTGGCAGATTTTTCCTCCACCCAACAGCCCTAAGTTCGAGCATCGGGGAGTAGAGGCAGGTGTACAGGAGCATTACCTGGTCAACAGTGCCTGTCCTGAAGTATGCCGCTCCTGTCACAAGAACGTCATATGAGGAAACCGACACCCCAGCAATCGCCGGATAGCTGGAGTTACGACCCGCGTCCGACCCAATGTAGCCGACAGAATAGGGTTCGTTGTATCCTGCATGATCGAAATTTGGCAAGTCGGCATGTGTGTGTAAGGCTTTCAAGCACTTTTGCGCGGCCATCTGTTTGCCCGCTGAGGTGTCAATTGATGGCTTGAACCTCGGCGGCATCGGCAGCAGGGATTTCCAATACCATGTCACAGCCGAGTCGCGAATCATGGGACCGTACTTGCCGAGGCCCGTCACCGTGCATTCAATCAGTCCCCGGTTCGTTGCGAAGAATGTCACGTCTGGATACTCCTGACGTTCGCGATTGACGAATCGCATGTCGATGGCGAACGGTATCAGTTCCTCGTTGCTGATGTTGATGCCAAAGGCGGGATCATGTCGTGCGCGAGCGATACAGAGGTTCAGATTCGCCGGGTCTTGTTTGAGCTGGGTGCTCGGGACCATTTGCGCCCAACATGGGCGGGCGCACGCGACGGCGATACAAAATATGGCTCTCAATAGTCGCATGTGTGCTCACTGAGGGCGGGGCGTAGTTTGACGGCGGTGGCAGTATACCCCCACCCCGACGACCCCGATTCATATGCCCCGATGCTGGTGCGTAGTGATTGACGAAAAACATCGGGGATGCAGCAGGAGCGGATGGGAACGAGGGAACGTTTCTTAGTGCTCGGGGAGCTGGAAACCAGAGGGGAACTCAACTGCGTGAGAGTGCCACCAGCGCTTTCTGCAATCTTGCGACTCCTCGGAGTGCCACCGCGTGGGAACGATGGGAACGGAGGCCAATTCCGCCTGCTCTAAGTCGTTTCTTTCCGTTCCTCGAGATGTCCGAATGTCCTGTTAACTCTCTGATTCAAATTGGCTTTGGCATGGGGCGCCCAGGCGATCGTCTTCCGGGAAGGGGATGGTGGGCGCAGCAGGATTCGAACCTACGACTTCCACCGTGTGAAGGTGGCACTCTACCGCTGAGTTATGCGCCCTGATCGGCCCCGGGAGGGGCTGGCGGGACAGGATTCAGCGTAACACGGAGCGGGGAGCCGGGAGCTGGGAGCTGGGAGCGAGCGATCAGCGTTCGGCGGTCGGGGGTCGTGGTTTCCCACATCTGCCAACTGCAGGCAGATATGGGGCACCCGGCCCCGCTCAACAACTTGCAGAAAAAGTCGCAGAGGGAGCAGAGAAAGCGTCCCTCGGCGGCTAAAGCCGGATTCACTTTGCGGTGGTCACGGCATGGCTGAGGCCATGCCCTTTCAAAACGGCCCCGCGGGGGCTGAAGCCCAGATCGTTTTGGACGCTGTACGGCACGACCAAGGTCGTGCCCTGTTACAAAAGCGTTCGAGATCCGCGTTTTTCCGCAAGCTGGCAAGCCGTGCCCTTTCAAAGAAACTGAGTTTTTCCGCAAACTAGGCAAGCCAACGAGGGGATGGGGGCCCTCAGAGTCGCGCCCGGATGCAAGGCGGCTGGTGGGAGTTCTTCATTCCCACATCTGCCAACGGCAGGCAGATATGGGGCACCCAGGGTCTGGTGG
This sequence comes from Acidobacteriaceae bacterium, assembly GCA_030038115.1. Lineage (GTDB taxonomy): Bacteria > Acidobacteriota > Terriglobia > Terriglobales > Acidobacteriaceae > Palsa-343. The sequence goes on from JASHPM010000371.1 coordinate 6,960, forward strand.
CCTGTAGCCGGTAGCCTGTGGCCGGCAGCTACGGAGCCGGCAGGCTGCAGCCTGCTGCCTGAATCCGGGTAGGGCCTGGCCATTCAAGGGTAGAATAATCAGGCACGTATGGCCTTGCGTAACCCGTCGCCGATGCCAGACGACCCCCACGATCCGCTGGATGAGTCCGTGGATGAGGATGAGGAGGTACTGGGTTCGGTTCCCGAAGTAACAGAGGGGTGGGAAGACGAGGAAAACGAGGAAGATTCCCCGCAACCTGACGACGCGGATGGGGTTAGCAGGGATATGGCTAGTGTTGCCTTAGACAGAGGGTTGTTCGCGGGACGGGCTCACCCAGCCGCCAGCAGTCAGCCGTCAGCGACCGGCAAGCAGGAAGCAGGAAGCTGGAAGCGAGAAGCGGGAGCGGTGGACTGGCGGGCGATCTCCGACGCGGAGATTATGCTCCGGGTACGGGAAGGCGATGACGTTGGGTTCAACTTTCTGATCGAGAAGTACCGGAAGCCGATCATCAACTTCATGTACCGCATGGTTCATAATCAGGCCGTGGCGGAGGAGCTGGCGCAGGAGGTGTTTCTGCGGGTATACCGCTCGCGGCAGACGTACCGGGCGGAGGCGAAGTTCACGACGTGGCTGTACCGGATTGCGACGAATCTGGGCGTGAACCACGCGCGGGATACGAAGCACGAGCGGGCGGCGCAGACGATCTATCTGGATCAGCCGGACCCGGAGACAGGCACGACGCCGGATGTTGCGGACATGCATCCGGGGGCCGAAGAGGAGATGGTGAAGGACGAGCGGATGCGGGCCATCCGCAAACATGTAATGGCGCTGCCGGAGCGGCAGCGGACAGCCGTGCTGATGCATAAGTATCAGGGGCTGGATTACAAGGAGATTGGCGGGGTGCTGCGGTTGAGCGAGTCGGCAACGAAGTCATTGCTGTTCCGGGCGTATCAGACGCTGCGGGAACGGCTGAAGGAATTTGTGGACCAGGATTGAGGAGAGAAATTGGGGGATTTTATGATCTGCCGTAAAGTGAAGGCGCATTTGCCGGACCTGCTTCTTGCCCCGAAGTCGGTACCGGCGGAGGTGCGGGCGCATGTGGAGAGCTGCGCCGCGTGCGGGAAAGAGCTGAAGGAGCTGGAAGCCACGATGGCGCTGATGGATGCGTGGACGGCTCCGGAGGTTTCGCCGTACTTCGAAACGCGGATGGCGGTCCTGATGCGGGAAGCGCAGCAGGGCGCGCCCACGGGATGGCTGGAGAGGATGCGGGCGCGGTTGCTGTTCGGGAATCATATGAACCTGCGGCCGCTGGCCGCGGCCACGCTGGCGCTGATTGTTTTGGTGTCCGGAGGGACGTACGCGGGGTTTGGCGGATTCTCGAAACCGAAGCCGGCGCCGGTGCAGGCCTCGCAGGTGATTAAGGACCTGCAGTCGCTGGATGAGAATGCGCAGATGTTTCAGCAACTGAACTCGATGGATGAGCAGGATGCCGGCGATAACGGTGGAGGCACCGGGAACAGCTTATAAAAGCAGCTGGGAGCCGGGGGCTGGGAGCCGGCACCGTCAAGGCGAGTGGGAAAAGGAAAGTGGGCGAAGGCGATGGGAAAGCAGAAAAGACAGCCCGCCCGAAGCAGTGTTCGATTTGATTTGGCGTTCTGCCGTTGGGGAAGCAAGACGATGACCTCGGGAACTCAGAACAAGACGCAGGGCGGTTTGGCGCCTGGGCGCAGGATCGCGTCCGGGCTGGCGTGCGCGGCTCTGTGTCTGCTGGTTCTGTGGCCGCCTTCGTCGTTTGCAGCACCGAGAGGGTGGGGACGTCAGCGCGCGCAGGCCGCGCGGGCAGCTCCGGTGAGGCCGGCTCCGGCGCAGCGGCAGGCGGGTAAGGCGGCGGGTAATCAAAAGGAAAATGGAAAAGGGAACGGCGCGGGGCAGGCAGCGGGAAGCACCGTGCCGCGGCCGGCGTTCGGCGGGAATCCCGCGGCGATACGGCCGGGCGTGAATGGCGGGGAGCGGCCGGGACAGCAACACCTGCCGGAATGGCTGAACCAGCATCAGAACTTGTCGCCGCAGCAGCAGGAAGATTTGCTGCGCCGGGAGCCGGGATTCAATCGGCTTTCGCCGGATCAGCAGCAACGGGTGCTGAACCGGCTGCGGACTCTGGATGCGAGGCCGCCGGAGCAGCGCCAACGCATGGCGCAGCGCGGCGAGATGTGGGAGCGGCTATCTCCGGGGCAGCAACAGGACGTGCGGGATTCATTCCAGGCCTGGAACCAGATGGCGCCCGACCGGCGGCGGATGGTGGGGCGGGCCTTCAGCGATCTGCGGCAGATTCCGCCGGAGCAGCGGACGGAGATCCTGAACTCGGCGCGGTTTTCGCAGACGTTTACGCCGCAGGAGCGGCATGTGCTGGGGAGCCTGTTGTCGGTGGAACCGTACGAGCCGCGATAAAGCAGGGTGCAGGGAACAGGGTGTAGGGAGTAGAGAACGAAGGGGCGCTCTTTTCGAGCGCCTTTTCTATTTGCGGAACAGGTTGCGGGCCATGAAGAGGACGTTGGCGGGGCGTTCGGCCAGCCGGCGCATGTAGTAGGGGTACCACTCCTCGCCGAAGGGCACGTAAACGCGGACCCTGTAGCCTTCCCGGACCAGCGATCGCTGGAGATCGCGGCGAATTCCGTAGAGCATTTGAAATTCGAAGGCGGCAGGATCGATGCGCTGGGCGCGGGCGAAGTCCTTTGTGGCGGCGATCATGGCGGGATCGTGGGTGGCGATGCCGTGGAAGATGCCGCTTTTCAACAGGGTCTCGGTGAAAGCGACAAAGTTCCGGTCGACGTCCTTCTTATCAGGGAAGGCTAAATCGGGAGGCTCCTGATAGGCCCCTTTGCAGAGGCGGATACGAATGCCGTCTTTAAGCAGGCCGGCGATGTCGGCGGCGCTGCGGCGCAGGTAGGCCTGGATGACGATGCCGACGTGGTTGCGGTTCGCGGGGATGGCGTGCAGCTTGCGGACCAGGTCGATGGTGGCCTGAGTCAGGGCAGAGCCCTCCATATCGACGCGGACGAAGGAGTTGGCCTGAACGGCGTGGTCGACGAGCGAGGAGACGATTTCGGCGGCGAGATCGGGGCTGAGGTCCATGCCCATCTGGGTAAGCTTGAGGCTGACATTGGCATCCAGCTTCGACTGTGCGAGGGCGTCGAGCAGCCAGTGGTAGACCTGGGCCGCCTGGCGGGCGTGGTCGGGGGTGGTGACGTTTTCGCCGAGGCTGTCCATGGTAACGGCAAGTCCCTGGGACCCGAGGGCGGTGGCGGCGGCGAGAGCGTCTTCAATGCGGAAGCCGGCCACGAAGCGGGAAGACATGCGGCGGCCCAGACGGGAGTTCTCGGCGAAGCGGCGGAGGCGGGAATTATGAGAGAGGCCGATGAATGTAGACCGCAGCAGGGACATTTTGAACCGGCTTGGGCAAACGATCATTTTTGCACACGGGTCGGGAAACGGCGCATCGAATTCACAGGAATTTTCAGGCGGGGCAGGCGAAACTCGTGCCAAAATAGAACTGTTAACCGTCCGAGAACCACGCCATCATGACGATGGTGATCCCCCGGATGAAACAAGCGGAAAACGTAAGGCCGGACTTTCCGCATCCTATAAGTCAAGAATTCAAGGGATCGCTTGGTATTGCGGGCTGACACCGAAGTTCGTTCATCCCGCGGGTCCTCGATTCACGACAGCAGCGCTCCGGGCCACCCTCGGCAGAGAGAGTGGATCCGACGGAGTCAATCAGCGCAGATGTGGAGATGGTTTCATGGTGAGTCATTGCGCAAATCCGAAGTGCGCCAAGCCCCTGCATTACCTGCGGGACGGGAAGATTTTTGTTTTCGACGTGAGCGGCGAAGCGGACGGAAACGGTAAGCGGTCGCGGAGGATGGAACACTACTGGTTATGTGGGGAGTGTTGCCAGACCCTGGCGATGGAGCAATCGCCGGACGGGGTGCGGGTGGTGATGCGCGTCCGAAACCGCGTTCAGGAGATCGGCGTGGTTCGTTCGGCGATGGCGTCGTAAAGGCAAAGAGGCAAGGCAGCTGAGCGGTTCCGGTGATTGGTTCGGAATCGCAACCAAAGCGTGAGGCCTGCGTACGAGATCCAGACTGACGCGGGCTTTGCTGGTGGTGCAGGCGCGTGCTACTGGCCGATGGAAGGCCAGTCGTTGACCCAATCGAGGTTTTCCAGCCACATATACTGCGCGCCGTTCTGCGTCATGTTAAGGGCGTGGAAGACGATGAGGCTGTCGCCATTGGTGGGATCGAGGTAGGCGGTGCCGCCGCCGGGTGCGTTCCAGGTGGCATCGGCTTTGAGCAGGACGGTGCCGCCGCCGTTCATCATGGGTGTGCCCATGTCATCGACGAAGGGACCATGCGCGCTGGTGGCACGCCCGACGGCTTCCTTGTAGTCATCGGTCGCGGGACTCGGAGTGCAGCAGTAATCGATGGAGACGAAGAGGTAGTAGTAACTGCCGTGGTGGACCAGCGACGGGCCCTCGATGGGATCGTTGGGAACGCCAGGACGAGTGGCGAGGTTGTAGCGGGTCTGGTTGGAAGAAAGCAGCATGCCGGTGGAGGGATCGATCTGGCGCTGCTTGATGCCGGACCAGTAGCTGCCATAAGTGAGCCACACGCTGCCGTCGGTATCGATGAAAATGTTGGGATCGATGGCGTTGAAATCGTCGCCGGGTGAGGACTCGAGAACCTCGCCCTGGTCGACCCATTTGTAAGCGGGATCGGTGGGATCGAGGGTGGTGTTGGTGACGAGTCCGATGACGGACTGCTGGGAGTTGAGGGTGGAGCCGGCATAGTAGACGTGATACAGGCTGTTGAAGTACGAGATGTCGGGCGCCCACAGTCCGACGATGCCGGGGACTTTGGCTACAACCCATGCGGGCATGGCAGCGGGGAAGATGCTGCCGCAGAGGGTCCAGTTGACTTTGTCCTGGGAGCAGCGGATGGGCAGGTAGTTGGCCGGGGGAAGGCCGATGATGTCGGTGGTGAAGGCGTAATACGTCGATCCCTGACGGATGATGCTGGGATCGAGGACGGGCTGGGTATCGCCGGTGAGAGCGTAGGAGGCGAGGGGGTCGGTGGTTTCTGGCGCGTAAGAGATGTTGCCTTCAGCAGAGCCAGGAGAGGAAGCGGCCGCGACGGTTCCGGGGTTGGCTGTATTTCCGCAGGAACAGATACAAGACAGACACGCGGCGAGCAGGCACAAGCCCGCAACCCGCCTGAAGCAAGGCATAACAGGGAACTACCTTTCCGGGAGTCTGTCCGAGACCATACCGCATGTTTACCGGGTTGGCAATTGTTATTTTTGTTACTTACCGCGGAGGTAACTCAGGCGGTGTGACCCGCGGGTCAGGCTCGGCGGAAGCGGCGTAAGCCAGATGCGGCTGCTGCGGCGGCGATGACTTTAAGGGTGTCGCCGGGCAGGAACGGCAGGACCGTGAGGGTCAGGACAGCGGCGGCGGACTGGTGGGCGATGACGGCAAACCAGGCGGCTCCGCAGAGCAGAATGAGCACACTGGCGGTAGCAGCGGCGAGAACGGAGGATGCGAAACCGCCGCCGGCGACATGACGGCGGAGGAGTCCGGTGAGGGCGGCAGCGAACGGATAGGAAAGCAGGTAACCACCGGTGGGTCCGAAGATGTGGAGGAAACCCGCGGGTCCCGCAGGGCTGAAGACCGGCAGACCGGCTGCGCCTTCGGCGAGATAGACGACCAGCGCCGCGGCGGATACGGAGGGGGAGAGAAGCAGTCCCAGCAGGAGCACGGCGAAGGTCTGCAGCGTGAGCGGAACGGGCGTGAACCAAAGCGGAACGGAAACATGAGCGCATACGGCGACGAAAAGAGAGCCGAGGACGATGGCCAGCGAGCGGCGAACGAGCGCGGACCGGGTGAAGGGAAGAGCAGGAGATGCAGCGGAAGCGGGATTCAACTGGAGGCTCATCGGGGGCTCCTGGAGTTGGGAATCAAAGAGGTTCGTCGTGCTGGTCCGGTTGGGCGCGAGCGGCCTCGCGGTGATGACGGATATGCCGGGCTACGCCAAGGGCCGCCCAAACGAGGGCAGCGGTACTAAGAACGAGGACAAGAAACAGAACTCGCACAGGGGAGAGGATAACAAACGGACGGTGGGTGCCGCCGAGGGAGGCCGAAGCGCTGCCCCGAATGTGGAATGGGTCGGCTGCGCCGCCGCGTGTAGCATCGGGCTCGATGAAGAAGCCGCTCAGTTTGGATGACTGGTGCTGCCTGGCGGTCCTGCTGGGATTCACCATGTTTGTTGCGGTCGATCACGGGGCGGCACCGTTTTTCGCCGGGACCGCAGCGGGGACTGTGCTGCTGGCGCTCGCGGCGGTGTGGAAGCCGAAGCTGCGGCAGCACTTTTTCCTGCTTGGATTCCTTCTGCCGGTGTCTTTGATTTGTGTTACCGCCGCTGATCATATTGTCATCCACCTGGCGGCGAGCCGGACGATCGACGCGGAGATGGGGAAGCTGGAAGGCGGCTTCAGCGCAGGCCTTTACCGGTGGACTCTGCACCACTGGTACGCGAATCTGGCGTTGGGTGCGGTTTATTACGGTCTGCCACTGTACAGCGCCGCCGTTCTGATTGTGAGCCCGCGGCGCTTCGACTTTGCACGCGCATGGGTGCTGGCCGCCCTGCCGGCTCCTTTGTTCTATCTGGCGTTCCCCGCGACGGGACCGGCGCACATCGGCGATCCTTTCGCGCCGCGGAACTGCATCCCTTCCCTCCACCTGACATGGGCGCTGCTGGCTGCTGTGTATGTCGCGCCGCGCTGGCGTCCGCTGGCCATCGTATTTGCGGCGCTTACCGCTGTGGCGACACTGGGAACCGGGGAGCACTACGTGGCCGACCTGATTGTGGCGCTGCCCTACGCCTGGGCCACATGCTGGGTGGTGAGCCATACGCGACAGCTCTGGCCGCGCATGCAGGCGAAGGCGGCGACCTCAACCACGGCCTGATGGAAGTGTCGCAGCCGCAGGGTCAATTCCTCTTTTGCGCCGCCGGTTGCCCGCAACCGGACCTTCCCGGTAAACTGAGGATTGGGCGTGTGGGCTGGTTCCGCGCCGGCGTGGAGTGAAGCGGGAATCTGGGCAGCGAGGGCGACTCGCGGGTTCGAGAGCCGCAATTTTCGACGACATCCTGAGGGAATCGTCTTTTCGGAGAAGGACATGGCACAGGTTTGCGATATTTGCGGCAAGGGTCCGCAGTTTGGGAACAACATTTCGCACGCGCACAACATCACGAAGCGGCGCTGGAATGTGAATCTGCACCCGGTAAAGGCGAAGGTGAAGGGCGGATCGAAACGACTGCGCGTGTGCAGCAGCTGCCTGAAGGCGGGGAAGGTCGTAAAAGCTTAGCGTTCAGCGGTCAGCGTTCAGCGTTCAGCGGTCAGCGGTCAGCGGTCAGCGGTCAGCGGTCAGCGGCTCAGATAAGCCCTTCGTGAGGGGTTGCCTTCGCAGCTGAAATATCTGCGATCAGGGCGCGGGCGCGATGCGGCCGGTGGCGGGTGTTTTCGTGATGGCGATGCGAATGGCGGCCTCGGGCGCGGAGTCGTCGAAGCGGATGCCGGTTTCGGTTCTCACAATCCCTAACTTCTTCCAGAGACCATCGAGATCGACGGTGACGGTCGTGTTGGCCATGCGGTCGTACTGGTCTTGGAGGACGCGCGTGCCGGTGCCCGCGTCACCTGCGGCGAAAGCCTTCTGAATCGGCCAGTTTTGATCGATGGCGCCGCCGGCTGCGAGGATGGCGCGGAGAGCATCCTGCAGGCCTTTGCGGTTGTGGGTTTGTTCGCGGATGGTAACGTCGGCGAGCAGGCAGAATTGGGCGCCGCCCCAATAGGTGCGTCCCCAGGTGTGGGTTTGGTCGAGGCCCCCGTCGCCGGGTTGCGGATTGCCCTGGGGCATGTCGCGCACCATGTCGGCCCAGATTTTCTCGGGTTGCAGGAATCCGGCCTGCGCGCGGGCGACGGGCTCGACGTAGACGGCGATTCCTTCTTCAATCCAGTGGTGCTCGTCTTCCTGCGAAGGAAAGGCGGTGTGGACGAGCTCGTGAGTCATCGTCCAGTCGGCGGTGAGGACTGCGGCGGTGGTGTGCTGGCCGAGGCGGATGCGGGTGAAAGCGGGAAAACCGCCGACGCCGCCCCATGTGGTGCCCTGCATCACGCCGTGCCGGTCTTCGGTTGGAACGATGAGGATGCGATCGCGCGGAACTGGAAAACCGCCGTAGTAGGTGGCGACGGAGCTGGCGGCGTTTTCGACCCACTGCATGACTTGCGGCGTGGACAGGTCGAGAGAGCCGGGGGCGAAGTCGACCTGGAGGATGGAGCCGTCGATTTTGAAGGTTTGGGTGGAGGCAACGGGCAACCGCCAGGGCGGGCCGCGATGTTCCTGGGGTGATTGACCCTGCAAGGAGACGGCGACCATGACGAAAACCGCGCAGGCGGACGCTGCTGCCATCGAGAGCGTGGGGGACTTGCGCTGCCGGGTCATGCGGTGAGGGTTCATTTTAGACTCTCTCGATTGCGGGCGGGTTGGGCCCTCCGCAGGGGCGTAGGAGCTCATCACTGGCTGCCCGGCAACGACGCTGGCGGCCGGCTGCGAGGGGGTACCCCCTGGCCAGGGGAGACCCTGAGCGGTGCGTTTCCCAAAACGGGATGGTAACGGTACGTCGGAGCCGGGGCAGGGGGCGTTTGTCGTTGACGATGGCAGAGGCGGAAGCTTCCGCTGCTTGCTGTGGGGTGAACCTGGTTGGGGGGATTTGGCCGCCGTTCACTTTGGGCTGGCAGAGCGCGACGAATTGTTTGGCCGGCAGGGGCCGGCCGATGGTGTTGAAATTCCTACTTCGATTTTTCGAAATTTAACGCGGCCGAGTTGATGCAGTAGCGCAGGCCGGTGGGACGGGGTCCGTCAGGGAAGACGTGGCCGAGGTGAGCGCCGCAGCGGGCGCAGGTGACTTCGACACGGCGCATGCCGAGGGTCGAGTCCTCGTGGGTTTCGACGGCGGCGGAATTGACGGGGAGATAGAAACTGGGCCAGCCGCTGCCGGAGTCGAATTTGGTGTCGGAGGCGAAGAGATCGGCGCCGCAGGCGACGCAGCGATACATGCCGGTCGAGTGGTTATAGGTCAGCGGGCCGGAGAAGGCGGGCTCGGTGCCCTTCTCGCGGGTGATGTAATACTGCTCGGGGGTGAGCTGGGCGCGCCACTCGGCGTCGGTCTTCTCGATTTTGGCTGGAGTGGTTTCGGCTGATGTTGTTGCGGACTTTGTTTCGGGCATTGGGGATCTCCTGGGAGTTCGATGAGCGTCTGGCTTAAACGGTGGCGACCACTTCGATTTCGACGAGGGCATCTTTGGGAAGGCCGGCGACGGCGACGGTGGAGCGGGCGGGCGGCGTGACTCCGTCGGGGGCAAGGTATTTGGCGTAGACAGCGTTCAGGGCGGCGAAATCGCTCATGTTTTTGAGAAAGACGACGGTCTTGACGACGTGGGCGAGATCGGTGCCGGCGGCAGCGAGGATGGCCTTGATGTTCTCAAGGACGCGTGTGGTCTGCTCGGTAATGGCGCCGGGAACGAGCGTGCCGGAGGCGGGGTCGAGGGCGATCTGGCCGGAGGTGTAGATGAAATCGCCGAGGCGCACGGCCTGAGAATAGGGGCCGATGGCCGCGGGTGCGTGGGAGGTGGAAACGGCGGTCTTGTGCGAATTGCTCATGCAAGGATTGTGCCGGGGAGCCGAGGCGGGTTGCAAGGATGGTACATCGGTACTGCCGGAAATGTGCGGATACCACTTTGGATGAATGCGTGGGGCAATGGCGGCAAGGTAAAATTGAGTTGCGATTCGATGAAAAATGCAGTGAGATTTCCAGCTCTTTTTGTTGCATGTGGGTTATGCGCAGTGGCCAGCCTGTGGGCGCAAACGCCCGCGCCGCAACCGTCGAGCGCAGGGCAGAGCCAGCCGGCGCCAGGCCTGCAGGCGCGACCGGCGGATAGCGGGCAGAATGCACAGCAGGCCAGCGGTCAGAACGGGCAGTTCACGATTCCGGTGAGCGTGAACGAGGTGTATCTCGAGTTCGCCGTGACGGACAAGCATGGGCACTTCATTCGCGACCTGCAGCAGAACCAGTTTGCGCTGCTGGACGACCACAAAGCTCCGGCCCAGGTGTACAGCTTTACGCAGCAGACGAATTTGCCGCTGCGCGTGGGGATTCTGATCGACACCAGCACGTCGATCCGGACGCGGTTTCAGTTCGAGCAGCAGGCGGCGACGTCGTTTTTGCTGCAGATCCTGCGGCCGCAGTCGGACAAGGCGTTCGTTGAGGGGTTCGATGTGACGCCGGATTACAAGCAGGACTGGACGAACAATATCGATTCGCTGACGGCGGGAATTCAGGGACTGCGGTCGGGCGGTGGAACCGCGCTGTATGACGCGGTGTACAGCGCGTGCCGCGACAAACTGCTGACGGCGCGCGGGCAGGAGCCGGTGCGCAAAGCGATTGTGCTGGTGAGCGACGGCGACGACAACCAGAGCCACGCGTATCTGGAGGACGCCATCAAGGAATGCCAGCGCGCGGAGACGATCATCTACGCGATCAGCACGAATGTGAGCCCGAGCCGGGACCGGGGCGACGACATCCTGGAAAAGATGGCGGTGGCAACGGGAGGCAAGGCGTTCTTCCCGACGCGGATCGAGGACATGCCGAGCAGCTTCGGGGAGATTCAGGAGGAGCTGCGCAGCCAGTATGCGCTGGTCTACAAGCCGGCGGATTTTCAGGCGAATGGGGCGTTCCGGCAAATCTATCTCTACTGTCTGGACCGGCGGTATACGGTTCGGGTGCGTGAGGGGTATTTCGCGCCGAAGGGGTAGCTCCCGGGACACGGCGAGTGGCTGTTGGGCGGCCCACTGCGAGTGGCTATGGCGCGAGGCGCTCCGGAACATGGATACTCAGAGCCATGAGCCGGACATTTTCCAATCTTCACAAGAGGACGCTGGTTTTGTTTCTGCTGGCCGGGTGTGCCCTGGCACATGCGCAGAAGACGCCGATCCTGATGGAGCTGTTTACGTCAGAGGGTTGCTCGAGTTGTCCGCCGGCGGATAACTGGGTGGAACGGCTGGATGCCGCGCAGCCGCTGGCCGGGGCCGAGTTGATTGTCCTGAGCGAGCACGTGGATTACTGGGACCACGATGGCTGGAAGGATCCTTACTCCTCTCCGCAATGGAGCGCGAGGCAGAAGGGCTATGTGACGATGCTGGGGCTGAGCGACGCGTACACGCCGCAGATCATTGTGAATGGCGATGTCGAGGTGCGTCCCGCGAACGCGCAACAGACGAAGCAGAGTCTGGAGAAGGCGGCGGGAGCGCAGATGATGACGGTGCGCATCGACGGCGCGGCGCTGGCGAGCGGCGAGCTGACGGGGCGGGTGGAAGCGGACGGCAGCGCGCAGAAGCACAGCGGAGAAGTTTATGTGGCGGTTGCGCTGGATAAGACGCTGACCGATGTGCTGGCGGGCGAGAACGACGGGAAGAAGCTGACGAATGTGGCGGTGGTGAAGGATCTGGTGAAGATCGGGAAGCTGGAGAAGGGGAAGAATTTCGAGCAGACGTTTCGCGTGAAGCTGTGGCCGGGCGCGGATGCTGGGAATATGCGGGTGGTGGCGTTTGTGCAGGAGCCGGGGCAGGGAAAGATTTTGGGAGCAGGGATGACGAAGGAGATTGGGCGGGGAAATCAGTCCGCCTCCACTCGGTAATGACGTGGTATAGTAATTGTCAGTACCATCCCACGAGAGGCGGCGCCGAGTTGGCCAAGGAATCCGTTTTTACCCTCAAACTGGAAACTGAACTCAGGGATGCCTTCGTGGCGGAAGCTGCAGCGGCGCACCGGCCCGCCTCACAGCTGGTGCGCGAGTTCATGCGGGAGTTTGTCGAGAGTCGGCGGGACGAGCGCGAGCACGACGCATGGTTCCGGGCCGAGGTGGAAAAGGCACTGAAGGACAAGAGGCCGGGGATTCCGCACGAACAAGTGATGCGCGACGTGCGAGCCAGAATTGACGGCGTGGCGCGCCGGAAACGCTCGGCGTGAGGATTGACTGGCATCCACTCGCACGGCAGGATTTGCTGGAAATCGTCGCCTATATTGCCGAGGACAGCGAGGATGCCGCCTACAGGATTTACGAAGAGATGGAGCGGCAGATCGCGTTGTTGGCGCAGATGCCGGAGATGGGCCGCGCCGGGAGGCGCAGGGGAACCCGGGAGCTGGTCATTTCGGGAACAGCATACATTGTGGCCTATCGTGTACTCGGGAAGCGGATTCTGATTCTCCGAGTTTTGCATGGGGCGCGGAGATGGCCGAAGAGGTTGACAGGCGGGGTCCAATAGAATTGCGGCCAGATTTGTTGAGATGCCACGACGAAGCAGAGGGAACCCACGCGACCGGATGGAACGGCACGACATTATTCCTCATATCCTAGCGGCCGATTCGGTGGACGAGGACGATTCCGTTCTTCATCCGGCTGGGTGTGATGTTCGCGGCTGCTCTGCTGTGTTTCATCGCCGTGCGAAGCAGCAGGGGGTTTCTCATCCCGGGAACAGTCGCAACGCTGGCAGCGGTGGGGACATTCCCTGCGGGCATCGCGGAGCAGCCGTTTCTTAGCGGGTTCGCAGCAATGACACTGTCTGGATGCTGCTCACTGGCCGCTCTCCAGCAGCTTTTCCAGCGCTGCTTCATCGATGACATGGACGCCCAGTTCGCGGGCTTTATCGAGTTTAGAGCCGGCATCTTCGCCGGCGACGACGTAGTTCGTCTTTTTGCTGACCGAGCCGGAGACGCGGCCGCCGGCGGATTCGATTCTGGCTTTGGCGTCTTCGCGGGAGAGGTTGGGCAGTGTTCCGGTGAGGACGAAGGTGAGGCCTTCGAGCTGGGTGGATTTTTTGCGCTTCTCGGCGGTGAAGGTGAGGCCGGCGGCTTCGAGTTTGTGGATCAGGTCGCGGTTCTTCTTCTCGTCGAAGAATTCGCGGATGGCTTCGGACACGCGGGGGCCGACCTCGTTGACGCGCTCAAGGTCTTCACGGGAGGCCTGCATCAGGGCGTCCATGGAGCCGAATTCCTCGGCGAGCAGCTGGGCGGTGCGTGCGCCGACGAAGCGGATGCCGAGGCCGAACAGGACGCGGTCGAGGCCCGATTTCTTTGAGGCTTCGATTTCGTCGAGGAGGTCTTTGCGTTCCTTTGGGCCAACGAGGGCCTGGGTGCGAGTTTTCTGCTCGCCGGTCTTTTTGTCACGAGTGACGACTTCGTGCTGCAGCTGGGCGAGGCCGTCGCCGGTGAGGGTGTAGAGGCCGGCGATGGAGGTGACGAGTTTGCATTCGAGGAGTTGAGCCACGACAGCTTCGCCGAGGCCTTCGATGTTCATGACGCCGCGGGAAGCGAAGTGGAGGAGGCTTTCGCGGAGGCGAGCAGGGCAGTCGACGTTGACGCAGCGGTAATCGGCTTCACCTTCGGTGCGGACGATTTCGCTGCCGCAGTCGGGGCAGTGGGTGGGGAAGCGGAATTTTTTGTGGCCGCGGGGGTGGTCCTTGTCCTCGACGACTTCGACGACTTTGGGGATGACGTCGCCGCCGCGCTCGACCTTGACGTAATCGCCGATGAGAAGGCCGAGGCGCTCGATTTCGTCGGCGTTGTGGAGGGTGGCGCGGCTGACGGTGGTGCCTCCGATGGAGACGGGAGTGAGGACGGCGACGGGCGTGAGCTTGCCGGTGCGGCCGACCTGAACGCGGATGTCTTCTACCTGGGTGATGCCGGCGCGGGCGGTGAATTTGAAGGCGACGGCCCAGCGCGGAGCGCGGCCGGTGTAGCCGAGGCGGCGCTGGATGGCAGCGGAGTTGACCTTGATGACGACGCCGTCGATTTCGTAACCGAGGCCGGCACGATTTTTCTCGGCGGTTTCGACGAATGCGAGGAGTTCTTCGATAGTGGACAGTGATTTGCGGTTGGGATTGACGCGGAAGCCGATGGCGGTGAGGGCGTTGAGGGCTTCGGATTGCTCGCTGAGCAGATCTTCGCCGGTTTCGGTGAGCAGGAAGTAGGCGTAGAAGTCGAGGCGGCGCTGGGCGACGATGTTGGGTTCGAGGGTGCGGATGGTTCCGGCGGCGTAGTTGCGGGGATTGGCGGCGGGCTCGAGGCCCTGGGCTTCGCGTTCTTCGTTGGCTTTGCGGAAGGCAGCCAGAGGCATAACGATTTCGCCGCGGACTTCGAACGTGGCCGGGACTTTGGCTTTGGCCAGCTGGGCTTGCGGGATGGAAAGCGGCACGGAGCGAATGGTGCGGACGTTGGTGGTCACATCCTCGCCAATCGTCCCGTTGCCGCGGGTGAGGCCGCGAGCGAGATGGGCACTGCCGCCGGCGGCTGCGTGGTACTGGAGAGCCATGGAGAGACCGTCCATTTTGTATTCGCAGACGTAGCTGATTTGGGCGTTCTCTGCACCCCGGCGACCAGGCTCTCCGGGGGCCCCGCGGTCACCGGCGAGAGAGCGGACACGGGCGTCCCAGGCGCGAAGTTCTTCCTCGCTGGTGACGTTGTCGATGGAGAGCATGGGGCGGGAGTGGGCGACCTTGGCGAAGCCCTCTTTGGGCTTGCCGCCGACGCGCTGGGTGGGCGAATCGGGCGTGACGAGGCCGGGGTGGTCGGCTTCGAGGCGCTGGAGCTCGCGCACGAGGTCGTCGAACTCGGCGTCGGAGATGGAGGGCTGGTCGAGGACGTAGTAGAGGTGCTCGTGGTGGCGGATTTTTTCGCGGAGGGTGTCGAGCTTCTTCTGGACGGCGTCAGACATGCTTCGAATATGGTAAAGCCGTGGGTAGTCAGCAGCCAGCAGCCGGCAGCCGGCAGCCGGCAGGCAGCAGGCGGCAGCCAGCAGCCGGCGGTCAGTAGCCAGTGGTCAGCGAGGAGCCATTGGCTTATTCGAGCTTTGCTGCAACAGGATAAAGGGCCGCACTGTGACGGCCTTGTTTCCTTTCTTTACTCTATAAGTTCAGAATGTCCTGCCCAAAGAATTAGAAGGTCAACTTTGTTGTTTGAGTAAGTGGGTGGGTAAGTGGTGTGGATCAAGGGGAACACTTCGGAAGCCTGACAGATTCTCAGCGTTCGGCCAGAGAGAGAAAAAGAGAGAGAGGAATCGGTTCCCGACGGCGGATTTTTCTGTTTCGATTTGGCAGCCTTCGGGGTACTATGGGTCCGCACTTTCTTTGCAAGCTATTTCAGCCGGGAGGGGATGCATTCTCCCAGGCTGATTCTGCTTTTGGGGGCCGCTTTGCCTGCCGACCGAGCCATTCCCGATGCTTCCTGTCTTTCAGCTCGCCTTATCTCATTCCACAGTGCGCTCTTCTGTATGACAGCGGGCATATTGCTCGCGGGATGTGGCGGGGGCAGCTCCGCAACCTCCGGGCCGCCGCCACCGACCGGGAACTTCAGCCTGTCGCTCTCCAGTCCCAATCTCAATATCGCCGGAGGAACATCCGGGTCGGTCTCCGTCAGCGTGGCGGGATCGGGCGGCTTCAGTGGAGGAGTGACGTTCACGGTCAGCGGGGCGCCGTCCGCCATCACCGTTTCGCCCACCAGCTTTGAGCTAACCGCAGGACAATCGCAGCAGATCACTTTTACCGCACCCAGTTATGTGTCCGCGTCCACATCATCGATCACGATCGATGGGAACTCCGGGCCGGGTTACGACCACAGCACGACCCTGAGCCTTCAGGTTTCTCCGTATCAGGGAAATATCTCTCTATCGCGCACGAAGTATGTGCCAACCGATGCCGTGAGTCCAAACACGGTGATCTTCGATTCGAATACGAACCGCTTCATCATGAGCGATCCGGGCTCGAACCGAGTGATGTTTATCGACGCGGCGACGCGGACCGAGGTGGGAACGGTGACGGTGCCCGGGGCGTATGGGATGGACGAGACGCCGGATCACACCACACTGTATGCGGGGACAGTTATAGGCGATGTCTATGCTGTCGATCCGGTGGGGATGAAGGTTACCCAGCGTTACATCGCATCGCAAATCGGGCCGAGCGGCTATCAGGCAGCTTCGGTGCGGGTGCTGGCGAGCGGGAAGCTTGTATTGATTCCGGAAGGACTCACCAATCCGGTGGATGGCTTCAACGGGTTTGCTATCTGGGATCCAACCGACAACACGCTTGCTCTTTACCAGGGCGGAAACACCAACCCGGTTGGCCCCTGCGTGGGGGACGAAGATGTCGAAGTCACCGCGGATCGAAACAGCGTGATCCTGGTGGGACCTGGTATATGCGTAGTCAATACGATCAGTGGACAAGTAAATTCGGCGGCCATTCCCGGTTTCCCGGTTATAGCGACCCCGGACGGGCAAGCGCTTCTCGTCCTGCAAGGCGGGTTTAATGGCCATATCGTCCTGCTGAATCCGCAGACGCTCGAGCAGACCAGCTCGTTCCCGATCGCGGGAAACGACGACAGTTACGTGGCTGTCAGTCCCGACTCCAGCACGGTTTACGTTGCTCCGGAAGAGGGAGGAATTGTGTATGGCTACAACATCGCCAGTGGAGGCGAAGCCGGCTGGATGCCGGACATCAGCATGGGCGGGGTGAGCGTGATCGGGACCTGGATCAGCGCGGTGGACAATACCGGTCTGGTGGCAGGGGTGACGGTGGAGGGAATGGGGCTGCTGGATGGGGCCGCGCTGCGGACGGGCCCGGTGGGAACGGCGTTTGGGAATGGCTATCTGAATCCCGCCACGGGGCCCATAGCGGGCGGGACTGGAGTGACCACGGAGTTGGGTCCTTCATCCAACCTGGACGCTGTGTACTTCGGGCCGAATCTGGCAACGTCCCTTTCCGCGGAGTCGGGGTTGCTGGTGGCGACTACGCCGCCGGGTTCTCCGGGACCAGTGGATGTCTATTCTCTGGTCAGCGACGGGGGCGTGCTGATTCTTCCCGAGGCGTACAGTTACGGTCCGAGCATTGTGGAGGCGACGACCAGCGTCTCCACCGCGGACGGTGGAGGAACCGGGGAAGTATTCGGTTTCGGGTTTGGAAGCACGATGGGAGCGAATGGCGTGATTCCCTCCGGCCTTACGGTGTCCGTGGGCGGCCAAACGGCGCAGGTCACGGGCTACAACCTGAATCCGTACGGGGATTACCAGCCCACGCCGATCGAGTCGGTTTCGTTTACTGTTCCTCCAGGCACGGCGGGATCTTCAGCGGATATTGCGGTCAGTTCCCAGTCGGGAACGACCACGCTATCGGCCGGCATGCAGTACTTGCCGGCGGTGCAGCAGATTCCTCTGACCGGCGCGGTGCTGGCGCAGGGAATCTACGACGCAACCCGTGACCTCTACTACTTCACGGATGCCGCGGAGATACGAGTCTATTCGAGGTCCGAGGCCCAGTGGCTGGCGCCGATTCAGGCGCCGGCTGCTCCCAGCGGTTTGACTCATCGGCTATGGGGCATTGCGCTGTCTCCCAATGGAAGCCAGCTGGCTGTGTCGGATGCGAGCGCGGGGATGGTTTACCTCATCAATCCCGATGCGACGAGCTCCGTGCAATCGTTCAACCTGAATCCGCTCGGCTTTCAGGGCAACCCCATTAACGCAGCGGGGCTGGCAGTGAGTGACGGAGCCGTGATTTATGTAACAACGTCGGCAGGGGAACTGAAAATCGACGCGGGTACGGGGCAAATCAGCAATTACGGCGTGAATGCGCTGGGCAACAGCCTGATGTCGAGAGCAGCGATCAGCGGGGATAATTCGCGGGTCTTTTTCAACGAGGAGGGCGAGGTCTTCAGCGTGGATACGGCAACGGATACGATTGAGTACGCCTCAATCGATCCGACCTGTTGCTATGGTGACGACGACCTGACCCTGGCCAGCGGCCAGACCACGGTGGAAGCGACCAGCTACCTGTACGATTTGAACCTGAACGCGGAGTCGTATCTTGCTCCGAACGATCGGGAGGCGGTGAGCGCCTCCTACGTCTACGGAACGAAACTAAGTCCTGACGGGACGCTGCTGTTTCAACCTACGACCAATGGCATCGATGTCTACGATGGCCGTCTGGGAACATTTCGGGAACGAATCGCGCTGCCGTTTGCGCTGTCGCAGAACTTCGACGCCCTGGTGAGCGATGGCCAGGACAACGTCCTGATTGCGATTACCGGGCAAACCGGGAGCGGCATCGCCATCGTCGATCTCAGTTCTCTGAGCGAGCCTCCGGCGCTGGCGTACGAAGCTTCCAGGCACGGCCAGCCATCGAATGTGGGAGGGCACGAACAACCGATGCCTTCGGCTCCAAATGCAAACGTCCTTCGTCCAGCCAGGAGCGCGATTGCTGTTCCCCGAACATCGATCAGGCATGTCACAAATGCAGTGGTGCTAAACACACCGTTATCGAGGCGATAGCCAGCAGCAGGGTGCGACCGGGCCTTCGACCCCTGGAGTTTTGGGCCGATGCGGCGAAAGGGTAATGAGGAGGCGTGTCGATGACCGATATCCAGAAGCTCATGATGGCGATGCTGATCAGTGTGCGGATTGGTGTGGGCGCGATCGGGATCGCGTTCCCCGTGATCTTGTGGGGCGTGGGAGAGATAGCCGGGGTCCCGATGGCCAATTCGATGAGTGCTTACTATCACGCCACGCAGGCTTGTTCGATTCCGCCCGCGAGTGGAGATATGCCCGCGGCGTGCAAGGCGCAGGGCGAAGGGCCGATGAGGAACTGGTTCGTGGGGAATCTGTTTTTCATCGGCGCGGCGATGTATCTGATCAAGGGGTTCAGCCGGTGGGAAAACTACGCGCTGAATGTCGCCGGAGTGATGGCGCCGTGCGTGGCGCTGATTCCGATGCCGTGGCCGGTGGCAACGGGCTATTCCATTCACACCCTTCACTATGTATGCGCTGTGCTTTTCTTCCTGTGCGTGGGATTCACGTGCGTCTTTTGCGCGGACAAGACGCTGAAGGAGCTGCCGCCAGGTCCCAACAGGGACAAGCTTATCGCTTTCTATAAGAGCGTTTATCGCATTCTGGCCGGGGTGATGATTCTGGCGCCGGTGGCGGGCTGGGTTGCGGGCCTGATCTGGGGGCACGGGACGTTCGCGCTGGAGATGGCCGGCATATGGGCGTTTGGCGCCTATTGGCTGGTGAAGACGTGGGAGCTGCATCGGAGCGATGTGGAACGGAGGGCGATGCGGGGTGAGTTGGTGATGAACACGAAGTCGCTGCGGTGAAGGGGCTGGCGCTGCTCGCGGAAGGAACCGGGCGCGGCTGATGATCCGCGAAATCAGGCGGCGCGGGTGAGCCAGGACTTCATGGCGCTGGCGTCGACGAGGCCGGCCTGCTGGTAGTGGAGGTTGCCGCGCGAGAAGACGGCGAAGTTGGGAATGCCCTGGACGTTGTAGCGTGCCGCGAGCGAGGGGTGGCGCTCGGTGTCGACCTTGAGGACGACGGCTTTGCCGGCGAGGTCGCGCGCGGTTTCGGCGACATGGGGCGCGGCCATACGACAGGGGCCGCACCAGGCGGCCCAGAAATCGACGAGAACGGGCACTTTGCTGTCGCGAACGATTTCGTCAAACTCTTCGGGTCCGACGGCGATGGGCTCGGCGATGGGGGGCAGCGGCGTTTTGCAGGCACCGCATCGTCCTGTGTCGGAGAGATGCTTCGCCGGGATGCGATTCGGCTTGCCGCAGGAGGGGCAGTTGCGGATGATGGGCATGGAAACAGGGTACAGGGAGCGCGGAGCGGGGAGCAGGGAGCGGGGAGCAGGGAACAGGGAACAGGACGGCGGCGCGATGCCCCATGCTATGGGGAAGGCGGGCCAGGGCTGAGCTGGATGTAGCGGCTCTGGACGAAGCCGACGATGTCGCCAAAGTGGTGATCGTAGTCATCCTTGTGCAGGACGGCGTACCAGACAGCGGCGCCCGACTTCGCATCCGTGCCCCTCCATTTGGGATCGATCATCCACTTCATATAGGAGACGGTGGGGTCGGGTTGTCCGGAGTCGAGGACGACGCGGCAGGTGTCGCCGACGGAGAGGCCTTCGTCGGTGAGGATGTGGTGGTCGTCGGTAAAGAGCCAGGTGACGGTTTTGGTCTGGGCGTCCCAGGCGATGGTGTAGCGGACGCCGCCGATCTGGACGTCGGCGCAGGGATCGCGGTGGGTGACGTCGGTGCGGCAGTCTTTGTCGTGTTTTTCGGCGAAGAGGGAAGCGGGAGCGGGCGCACCGAGCTTAGGAAGGCTGCTGATCTGCGCGTGAGCGGGTGAGGCAGGCAGGGCGAGCGCGTACAGGGACAAGGCAGAAAGGATGGGGAGAAGGGATCGATTCATGGCGATTCGTCCTCCGAATTTGCGTTTGTGGAGGGTATTGTAGCCCGATTTTCAGGGCTTATTGCGGGGTGGATGGGGCAGGGTGAAAAAAAACAGGGAGCAGGGACCAGGCAACAGGGGTGCCCGCCGGGTGGATCTTTGGGCAGCGATTTTACTGCGGAGGGGGTTGCCCGGAATCCTTTGCTTCGGGTTTCGCAGCGTCGGTGTCGTCGGGGGGCCTGGAGAGATGGAGCTTGCTCATCTCTTTGGCTCCGACTGATGGATCCACAGGCGCGACTTTGATGCCGGTGGCCATGGCACCGGAGGTCCATTTGTAGTAATAGGTTTTGCCGGCCTCCGCCTC
>JASHPM010000047.1 GCA_030038115.1 Acidobacteriaceae bacterium
GACTTCGCCGCGGCTGAAACGGACCTGGGCCTCGCGGGAGAGAGCGAGATCGTCGGGATGGGTGATCTGTTGCCAGGCGTCCGCGAGAAGCTCCTCCTGGGAATAACCGAGCATCTGGCAAAGCGCGGCATTGGCGTGGAGAAAGCGGCCGTTGGGCGCGACGATGCACATGCCGTAGGGGGCGTCTTCGAAGGCGGTACGAAAGCGATCCTCACTTTCGCGGAGCGAGGTCTCGCTGCGTTTACCCTCCACAAACTGAGCGATGTTGTGGGCCACCGAAGCGAAGGCCTGGCGCGCCGCATCGGTAAGAGACCGGCCCGCAAAAACAGCCACCACGCCGAGGACCTGTTCGCCGACTTTCAGCGGGCAGGCCGCAAAAGCGGCGAGATGCTCCCGGCCGGCCCATTCCAGATGGCCGAGTCCGGGTTCATTACCCTCGAGGTCGGTGAACTGTGCTTCGCCGGTGGCGGCGATACGCCCAATGCCGAAAGCTTCGCGCAGGCGAGCGTCGTCGGCGCCCATCCGGGCCAGGGCTCCGGCAGCCGCCTGCAGCCGCAGGTCGCCGTCCTGCTCCGATGTGGTCCAGATGCGCGCGCAGGCGACGTGCATGTGCCGGATGAGAACCTCGGCGCAGGACTGCAGGCCGCGCTCGAGATTTTCGGCGCCGGTGAGGGCGATGCCGATCTCGGCGGCCAGCGTCGCCAGCCGATGCCGCTCCTCCATCTCCGCTTCGATTTGCCGGCGCGCCGTGATGTCGTGGTACAGACCCAGAACTTCGGGAGGCTTCCCGGGAATGGCGAGAGGAACTCCGTAGATTTCGACATCGATCAGCGTGCCATCCTTGCGGCGGCGGCGGCTCGTGAAGTGCACGCTCTGGCCGGCCAGACAGGCGCTTATATTGCCGCGCGACTCGGAGCCCAGATCTTCGGGAACGAAGTTTTCCGGGACCGATGCTCCCTGCAGCTCCTCGTGGGAGTACTGAAAGAGGCGTTCCAGGGCGCTGTTAGAGAGCCGGATTCGACCGGCCTGGTCAAGAACAGCGATACCGAGGGGGCTCACCCTTACCAGGGTGTTGAGGTAAGCGGTCTGCTCGGCGAGGCTCCGTTCGGCGCGCTTACGATCGGTGATGTCCAGAAAGCTCTCCAGCAGATACTGGTGGCCGCCCATTTCGACAGAACGGACGGTCTTGATAATGGCGCGCTTTTCCCCGGAGAAGGTGAGCAGCACGCGCTCGGAATTGTCGACGGTCTGGCCGAGATCGGTCACGGGGCAACGGCCGGTTTCCGCGGGGCAAACGAATCGATGGCACACAGCGCCGACGATTTTCTCCTGCGGCGCGCCCACCAGGGAGAGAGCGACGGGATTGGCATCGACGATGCGATGGGTGGCCGGGTCGATGACGAGGATGCCGGTTTCGACCCCCTCGAAAAGGGCCTGCAGGCGGTCACGCATCTGGTGGAGCTCCTGGTGACAACTCGAGGACGGGCAGTCCGAGGAGAGCAGGGGCAGCAGGGGCCCGTTCCTGTCGTTGCCGCCGCAATCGGCCCCGGCCGAGGAGCCGGCAGCGTCGCTGGGCGGAGCCGCTGCGGGGCCGGGAGTGGAAACCTCTTTCACGGTGCTCCGGCGGCGACGGTCGATCGGCCCTCGCATCGAGCTTCGAACGCTGCGAGCCATTCGGGGAATCCGGAAAACTGGGCAGCGGAGAGAAGGTCGAAGGTGATGAGGCAGGCGACCATGGTGGGCTTACCCTGCACCTCGATGATGTAACCGCGGGAATCGGCGATGATGCGCTCCATTTCCAGGCGCACAGAGGCGGGGGATATATAGCGACGGAGCACGGCGAGAAGCACGTCGCGGTGCCAGTGGAAAATGCGGTCGTCCACCGAGAGCGTGTTCTGGAAGAATCCGGCCACGGTGCTGATGTATCCGGCCGTGGCGCTCTGGCCGTAGCGCTGCTCAACGGTGTCGAGGACGGGCATGCGCAGCAGAACCGTGTGGATCTGTTCGTCCTTGCCGATGAGCGGCTCCAGAAAGGCTTTGGCCTCGACCGGGCCAGGCAGGCCGACCGGGCTGCGAAACTTCTCCCATTCGGCGGGAGCGGCGGCGGACCAGTCGATCTGGGTGCGCTGCATGGCGCGCGCCAGGCTGCTGAGCTTCTTTTCCTCGATGCCCGTGCGGTACTGATCAAGCCCGCTGTGGATGGCGGCGACCAGGACGCTTTTGGGACAGGGCTTGGTGAGGAAGTGGAGGATCTGGCCACGATTCACAGCGTCGATGGCGGTGTGCAGGTCGGCGTGGCCGGTGAGCAGCATGCGCACCGTGGATGGAGCCCTTTGCCGGACGCGGGCCAGGAACTCGGCTCCGTTCATGCCCGGCATCTGCATGTCGGAGATGACCACCGCGAAGGGGCCATCCCGGTCCATGGTTTGAAGGCCTTCACCGCCGCTGGTCGCGGTTTGGATATCGAAAGAGGAGTGAAGCAACCTCTGGAAGCCTTCGAGGACAGACGTTTCGTCGTCGACAAACAGGATTTTCTCGCTCACAGAAACCTCCTGACGCGGGTGGGAACCCCACCCTGCGATCGAAGCATGCGCCGGGTACGGCGCACCTGCTCACTCCATCGGCAGAATCAGCCCACCCGACAGCCCGGGAACCGCTCATCTTCGTCGCGGGTCGCGTCGATAACAGACTCGGATGACTATGGCGCTGAAAACCTGGGCGCGCGGGGCGATCCGGCACAGGGCCGGCCGCTACGCTTTGGCGCCGGCCTTCCTGGCGCTCGGACTGGCTGCTTCTCTGGGCCTGCGTGCGATCCTTCCGCGCGGGGAGGAATTCATTTTTCTGGCCGCGGTGGTGGCCAGCGCATGGCTGGGGGGATGGGGCCCCGGTCTGCTGGCGGCCCTGCTGGCGCCCTTCGTGTTCGATTACTTTTTCCTCCCGCCGCTGCACACGCTGGGTATCGGTCCGGAGGCGCGTCCCTACGTTCTGCCCTTTCTGCTCAGCTCCATCGCGGGCGCGTGGGCCGGGTCCACTCGTGTCGCCGCGCAACGCGCAGAGGATCGGCTGCGGCAGAGCGAAGCGAAGTTCCGCCGCATCCTTTCGAATCTGCCCGATGTTGCCTGGACGGCCGATGCTGCGGGGAACGTCGTTTACATCAGCCCCAAGGTGGAAAGGGTGCTGGGCTGGACGAACCAGGAGATCTACGCCGGGGGGAGCGCATTTTTTCCGGAGCGGGTCCATCCGGAGGATCTGCCTCGCGTGCAGACTGCATTCCAGGATCTCGTTCTCGATGGCCGCCCCTTCGACGAGGAGTTCCGCTGGCGGCGCAGCGACGAGGCCTGGATCTGGCTGCACAGCCGCGCTGCTTCCTATCAGGTCAACGGCGTCACTTTCGCCGATGGCGTTCTGAGTGATATCTCGCGCCGCAAGCAGACGGAGCTGGAACTGCAGGCCAAGACCGCCTTTCTGGAAGCGCAAACGGATGCCACCATCGACGGAATTCTGGTGGTCAACGCGGACGGACGATCGATCCTGCAGAACCGGCGCTTCATCGAAATGCTCTCTTTGCCTCCCGAACTGCTCCGGGCAGAGGACGATGCTCCGGTGCTGCGACATTGCGCCAGTCTGATGAAGGACCCCGATTCGTTTCTGGAGCGGGTACTGTATCTGTACACCCATCCCGACGAGACCGGGCGGGACGAGCTCGAACTGGCGAATGGAACGATCCTGGATCGCTACTCATCCCCGGTGAGGGGCAGCGCTGGCCAGTACTACGGGCGCATCTGGACCCTCCGGGACATCACGGAACGGAAACGGAACGAGGATACCCTGCGCCAGCTCTCCGCGGCTGTGGAGCAGAGCCCGGTGTCGGTGGTCATCACCGATACCGAGGGCAACATCAGCTATGTGAACCGAAAATTCACGGAATCGACCGGCTACGGTGCAGCGGAGGCGCTGGGAAAAAACCCGCGCATTCTCAAGTCCGGCTACTCGCCCCCGGAAACGTATGCCACCCTCTGGGAAACCATCCGCGCAGGCCGGGAGTGGCGCGGCGAATTCCGCAACCGCAGAAAGAACGGCGAGCTCTTCTGGGAGGCGGCGACCATCTCGCCCATTATCGAAGAAGACGGCTCCATCGGCCACTTTCTGGCCGTCAAGGAAGACATCACCGCGCGGCTGGCCCTGGAGACGGAACTTCGCCAGGCGCAAAAACTGGAGGCGATTGGGCAGCTGGCGGCGGGAATCGCCCACGAGATCAACACGCCCATCCAGTTTGTCGCCGATAACCTCACGTTTCTGCGCGACGCGTGTTTGGGCATTCTCCCCCTGCTCGAGTCGTGCCGGGGGGCGTTGCGGGAACTGTCGGCGGAAGCCTCTGCGCGGATGGATGAAGAAGCGGCCAGGTGCGATCTGGAGTTCCTGCGCGAAGAAACGCCGCGGGCGATCGACCAGAGTCTGGATGGGGCGAGGCGCGTGGCGACCATCGTGCGCGCGATGAAGGAATTCTCGCATCCGGACATGACCGGCAAGAGACAGTTCGATCTGAACCAGGGGATTGCCTCGACCATCACC
This sequence comes from Acidobacteriaceae bacterium, assembly GCA_030038115.1. Lineage (GTDB taxonomy): Bacteria > Acidobacteriota > Terriglobia > Terriglobales > Acidobacteriaceae > Palsa-343. The sequence goes on from JASHPM010000047.1 coordinate 4,573, forward strand.
ATTGCGCGCAATGAATGGAAGTACGTGGCGGAAATGACCACGGACTACGATCCGGCTTTACCGCCGGTTCTGTGTTATCCGGGCGACATCAACCAGGTGGTGCTCAACCTGATTGTCAATGCGGCCTGGGCCATCCGCGATCGGCCGGAGAGGCCAGGCATGGGACGGATCACCGTGCGCACGAGCCGCCGCGGCGAGTATGCCGAGATTGCGGTCGGCGACACCGGGGCAGGCATTCCCGAAGAGATACAGGGCCGCATTTTTGAGCCGTTCTTCACCACCCGGGAGGTCGGATCCGGAACCGGGCAGGGTTTGGCGCTGGCGCACAGTGTGATCGTCCGCAAGCACGGCGGAAAGATCTGGTTCGAAACCGAACCAGGCCGCGGCACCACGTTCTTCATCCAGCTGCCCATCGGGGCCGGCGTCGAACAGGAGGACCCATGAACGCCAAACGCCTGCTTTTTGTGGATGACGATCGCATGGTGCTGGCCGGCCTGCGGCGCGCTCTGCACGAGATGCGCGCAGAGTGGGAGATGGAGTTTGCCGCCGGCGGGCGGGAGGCGCTGGAGGCGATGGAAAACTCGCGCTTCGACGCCGTCGTGACCGATATGCGCATGCCCGGGATGGACGGAGCCGAACTGCTGGACCGGATCAAAGATCGCCATCCGGAAGTCATCCGCATCGTCCTTTCCGGACAATCGGAGAAGGATGCCATGCTGCGCTCGATTACGCCGGCCCACCAGTATCTGGCCAAGCCGTGCGATCTGCGCGAGCTGAAGCTGCGGCTCACCCAGGCTTTCGCCTCGCGGGACATGGTGCGGAACAAGGGGATCGCGGCGGCCGTCGCCCGCCTGCGGTCGATTCCCAGCCTGCCGGGAATCTACAACGAACTGACGGCGGCGCTCCGGTCCGAGACGACTTCTCTGGCCCAGATTGAGGCGATTGTGGCTCGCGACCTGGGGATGGCGACCAAGATTCTGCAGTTGGCCAACTCCGCTTTCATTGGCGTGCATGGACGAGTGCCCAGCCTCCGCCAGGCCGTCTCCCTGATTGGAATCGACACCGTGCGCACGCTGACTTTGTCGATCCATATCTTTTCGCGCTTCGACCGGCATTCGGCGATCGCCGCCGAAGTAGCGTCATTGTGGGAGCACAGCGTCGCCGTGGCTGCGCTGGCCCAGAGGATCACGGCGCAGGAGTCGGGCGACAAGGCAATGGCGGAGGAGTCGTTTGCCGCCGGCCTGCTGCACGATGTCGGCAAGGTGATTCTGCTCAGCGAGCGGCCAAAGGAGTACCACGAGACCCGGGAGCGACTCAAGAAAGACGGCGGCTCCGTCGAGGATGCGGAGACCGAGCTTCTGGGCTGTTCTCATGCGCAGCTGGGGGGATATCTGATGAGCATCTGGGGATTGCCGACCTCGCTGGTGCAGGCCGTCGCGTTCCATCATTGCCCCTCGCAGGCGATCGAATCGGAGTTCTCCACGCTGACCGCGGTGCACTGTGCCGACGCGCTGGCGCATCGGGTTTGGGATGGCAACGAGAGGGCGGAGATGGACGGGGCCTATCTGGAGAAGCTGGGGCTGGCCGGTAAGGCTGCTTCATGGCAGAGCCTTCTCGACGAAATGCAACCGAAGGAAGATGCCCCGACCCTGGGGACTGCGGGGTTGGGAGTTTCCGCGGAATCAGTCGAGTGACGTGCCTTCAACGCTGCGCAGCGCCGATTACGATCGCGCCGGCAATCTCTATTTCGGAGCAATGCCCAGGGCCGCGTCGAGCTCGGCCGGATCGTACAGGTTGCCGTCCTTCACGGTAAGCACCACGTTGCGGACGTTCGAGATATTCGCAACCGGGTCGCCGGCGATCAGGTCCAGATCGGCGAGTTTACCCGGCGCGATGGAGCCGAGCTCGCCATCCATGCTCATGATGCGCGCGGCGTTGATCGTCGCATCCTGCAGGACGCGATTGGGCGGAAGGCCGGCCTTTACGTCCAGCTCAAGCTCGCGGTACAGCGAGAAGCCAGGCATTTCGTCCGTGCCGTCTTCGATGGGAATACCGGCGCGATACATCATGCCAATCATGGCGAGCATGTTCAGGAAGGAGCGGCGGTAGGTCTCCTGCATGCCAGGCGGCGCGGCCAGCCCCATGGAGAGCAGTTCGCGGCGCACCTGCGGCGGCAGACGGTCCGCGACCGGCTGAAACGCGGGCGGGATGGCGCCTGGGCCCTGCATGTACATGTCCTCGAAGACGTCCAGCGTGGGGTCCAGATCGATGTGGTGCGCGAGCAATAACTGCACGAAGGACTGCATGGCGGGCGACTGCAGATCGAGCGATGCGCCCCGTTGGGCGACGGCGACGAAGCGCGAGCGGGTGTTGGTGTCCTTCACATCGCGCATGAAATTCAGCATGAGAAAGTTGGCGTGCTGGATTTCGTTGTAGCCCAGCTCGACGCACTGGTCGGCGTACATCTCCGCCGGGATATGCCCGCTGACCCGCATGCCCAGGCGGTGCGCCTCCTGGATGATGGCCGGGACCACGGCGGGTGGAACCGAGCTGTAGATCTTGATCTGCACGTAGCCGAGCCGCTTGTAGTTGTCCACGGCGGCGCGGGCCTGCTCGTCGGTGGAGACCAGCACTTTAGTCGGGCCATGATACGGGCCGGGGCCGTCGATCACGCCGGCCAGCACGATGCGTGTGCCCACTTCCTGCAGGTTCTCGATGCGCCGGCGGCGCGCCAGCAGCGTGTCGATGTCGTTGGCGAGATCGCGGACTGTGGTGACGCCGGCGGCCAGGTTCAGAAGACCGTCGTTGTCGGAGACGTGGGCGTGCATGTCCCACAGACCCGGAAGCAGGGTCTTGCCGCGCCCGTCCACGATCTGCGCACCCGGAGGAATGGCGGCGGATCCCGCGGGGCCGACGCTGCGGATGCGGTTGCCCTCGAAAACCACTGTCTGATCGTGAACGATAGCCGCGTTCGGGGCGTCGAAAAGATCGACGTGCGTGATGGCCACCGGGCCGGAGGGACGGTGGATCAAGGTGTGCGCCAGCTGGGCGGAGCGCGCCTCCACGACTGCGTTCCGGGCCGAGCGCAGGCTGGGAAGCGCGGACTGCCAGGCCTCGGGGACAACCGAGAGCCAGTCGCTGACCGAGGCGAAGAACGCGCCCTGGTCGTCGAGCCAAACGTAAGTGGGCGAGTAGTCGAGTCCGCTGATGGCATACAGCACCACGTGCTTCTTCCTGCCGGCGGATTCGACGACGAGGTCGCTCACGCGGGCCACGTGCGCTTCGCCTTCGGGCAGCAGCGCGAGATGACCGCCATGATGGAGCGCCGCAGCCGCCAGCAGGCCCGTCTCCACAGGCGAAGGATCCATCGCCACGTACATGGCCGGCGAGGTGAGCGTCCGGGTCCCGTGCTCGTACTCGTTCTGCCAGTGGGCCTCACCGGAGGTGACTGTATAGTTTTCGTCGACGGCCGTCTTCAGATAGTTGTTGCCCGTGACCGATTCGGCGACCGGCACACCGGATGCATCGAGATGGAAAACGCTGGTTGTCGCCGGACCGCGGCCACGGTCGTTGTACTCAAAAAAGATGTGGAGCGCGCCATCGGGGGTGGTCCAGCTGGCCTGCTCGCCGGCGACTCCGCCGACCAGCATCACCACGTAACGCTGGGCGGTGGAGGGAATGTCCGCGGGCAAAGCGGGCAGCTCGCCTGCCTGCGCGCCGCCCGAGTCGAAACACGCACCGGTGAGCAGAACCGGAGCAAAAACACACGCGAGGACGCCCACGAAGCCACGGGATAATTGCGATCGCACCAGGTACTCCGGTTTCAGGCTGTGCCCCAGATGTCGCCCAGGACGCGCTGGAAGTTGGCGCCGAGAACCTTCTCGATGACGGACGAGGGCTGCCCGCGGCGGGCGAGTTCCTCGGCGATGATCTTCATGTGATCCGGCCCGTTCAGGTCGGGCACCCAGGGATAGCGGTCTTCGCCGGGCGCGCCAATGCCCAGCTGCTTGCGGCGGGCAATGTCGGCGTCGAACGCGGCTTTCTGCTCGGGCGTGAGGATCACGGCCTGGATCGATCCGTCGCAGCCCACGCCCACATGATCGGCGCCGCACACATCGATGGCGTGAACAAGATGATCGAGAACGTGCTGACGGGTGGGTATGATCGGCGATGCCACAAGATAGGGCATCAGATAGACGCCGAAGTAGCCGCCCCGGTCGGCGAGCGAGCGCAGGATTTCGTCGGGCTTGTTACGTGGATGCGGGTAAACGGCCGCGCAACCGGAATGCGTAATCAGCACCGGCTTCGACGAAGCGGCAATGCCGTCGGAAGTGGTGCGATAGCCGCTGTGGCTCAGGTCGAGGGCGACGCCGATGGCGTTCATCGTCCTCACCGCGGCGTGACCGGCGTTGGAGAGACCGCCATTGTCCGGCTCCAGGCACCCGTCGCCGAAGATGCTGCGGTTGTTGTACGTCAGTTGCATGATGCGGACGCCGAGATTGCGGAACATGCCGATGCGGCTCGGGTCCTCTTCAAGGAACGCAGTGTACTGAAAACCCATGAGGATGCCGATGCGCCCGGATTGTTTGGCCAGCGCGATTTCGGGTTGGCGCCGGACGATCGTGAAAGCATCGGGATATTGGTCGACGAGGGCCTGCACGGTCGCGATGCTGCGGATCGTTCCCTCGAAGTCGGGCGCCGACACCGTCCAGTCCACGGCGGTGATGCCGGAATCGAGGACGGTCTTCACCAGGGCAGGGCTGGGCGTGTTCTCCGCGTCGATGAACGGGCTGCAGAGCGAATCGATGACGATGGCTTTGCGGTAGAGCGCGGAGATATCGGGAGAGGAGTCGTCGGCGGCCAGGCGCAGCGGAGGAATCAGCAGCGCGGCGGAAGTTTTGAGCGCGGAGAGCTGGAATTCCCGGCGAGTGAGCAGGCGTGTTTCCATCGCGATGAGAAGGAGAACAAGAGTCTATCATCGCCATCCGGTTTATGGCCGGTATGATGGTGGGCTGGGACGGAGGCTTCGATGGCTACAGTGAATTCGCGCCGCCGGGCAGCGGAGAACAAGGCGGAAAGACGCGGACACGGAATAGCGAGGGCGCTGTTGTGCGCGGCGTGCGCGTTGACGATGGCCACTGCTGCGCCGGCCCAGACCAATCCCGACGAGGACCGGCAGCCGGTGATGCCCGCGCGCCTGCCGGATCCGCTGCTGTTTGCGAACGGAACGCGGGTGGCCACGCCGGCCCAGTGGCCGCGGCGCAGGAAGGAATTGCTGCAGCTCTTTACTGCGCAGATGTATGGGCGGATGCCGGGGCCCCCGGCACAGATGCGCTTCCGCGTGTACGACCTCGACCGGCACGCGCTGGGCGGCAAAGCGACGCGCGAGCAGGTTTCCGTGCTGTTTCTCGGGCAAGAGGATGGGCCACGCATCGATCTGCTGGTGTACGTGCCGAACTCTATGCCGAATCAGGCGAAGCGGCCGCCGGTGATTCTGGGGTTGAACTTCTGGGGCAACGAAACCATCAATCCTGATCCGGGGATTCGTATTTCGGATCGATGGGTGGAGTCCGGCCCCAGTTCCTACCTGGACTTGTCGTGTGTGAAGAACCACCGCGCCACGGAGGCGTGCAGGGGGATCGACGCAACGCGCTGGCCGGTGGAGAAGATTCTGGATGCGGGCTATGCGCTGGCGACGGCGTATCGCGGCGATGTGGATCCAGACCGCAGGGACGGCTATGCGGAGAGTATTCGCAGCGCGTGGCCTGAACTGGCGCAGGTGGGCGACAACTTCTCCACGATTGCGGCGTGGTCGTGGGCCATGAGCCGCGCCCTGGATTATCTCGAGCAGGATCGCCTGGTGGATGGCCGGCATGTCGTCGCGTTCGGGTGGTCGCGGCTGGGGAAGGCGGCCATCTGGGCGGGGGCCACCGATCCCCGCTTTGCGGCGGTCATCAGCAACGAATCCGGCGCGGGCGGAGCGAAAGTGTTCCACGACGTGCACGGGGAAACCGTAGAACTGCTGAATACGCGGTTCCCGTACTGGTTCTGCCGGAATTTCAGGCAATACAACGGGCGGGACGCGGAGATGAGCTTCGACCAGAATGAGGTGCTGGCGCTGATCGCCCCACGGCCGCTGTATATTGCAAGCGCCATTCAGGATGAAAACGCCGACCCTCAGGGGGAGTTCCTTGGGGCGCTGGCGGCCTCGCGGGTGTATCGCTTTCTGGGAAGCCCAGGGCTGCCTGCCAATGTGTGGCCCGGCGTGAATCAACCGTTGCTCGGTCCGGTGAGTTATCACGTTCGCAGCGGCGTGCACAGCGTGACGGATTTTGACTGGGAGCAGTATCTGCGTTTCTGCGACGCGTATGTGAAAGGCGCGGCGCGCCCCAGATAAGGCGTTCCCGCTGCCGATCCAACTCGAGGACCACCCCTGAATCTTTTCGTCCCGTCGCGAATCAAAAAACATGATCCTGAACGAAGAAGGAAACTATGTCGCTCCGCCCCGTCCGTGAAATCCTGTCCACCAGGCCAACCCTCGAAGGCGCCGGCGTCCGCCTCCAGCGCGCGTTTGGCTTCGGCAAGACCAAAGACTTCGATCCGTTTCTCCTGCTCGACGACTTCCGCAACGACAATCCCGAGGACTACCTCAAAGGATTCCCCTGGCATCCCCATCGCGGCATCGAGACCATCACCTACGTCCTTGCCGGCTCCGTCGAGCACGGCGACTCGCTCGGCAACAAGGGCAAAATGACCGCCGGCGACGTGCAGTGGATGACCGCCGGCAGCGGCATTCTGCACCAGGAGATGCCCAAAGGCGACGCACGCGGCCGCATGCATGGCTTCCAGCTTTGGGCCAACCTGCCCTCTTCTTTGAAGATGACCGACCCGCGCTACCAGGACATCCCTTCCAGCGCCATCCCCGAGGTGACAGACGACGACGGCACCACTGCCCGCATCATCTGCGGCGAATTTTGGGGCAAGCGCGGCCCCGTCGAAGGAGTCGCTGCCGATCCCAGCTACATCGACGTCTCCGTTCCTCCCAACCAGCGCAAGCGCCTTAAGGTCGAGACCACGCGCAACGCCTTCGCCTACGTCTTTGCCGGCGCGGGAACTTTTCGCGACGCCTCCGATCCGCAGGCTGTCCTCACCGAATCCAGCGTCGACCCCAACGCGCAGCCCGTTTACGACGCGAGCAACCACTCGCTCGTCCTCTTCGATCGCGGCGACGAAATCCAGGTTCAGGCCGGCCCCGAAGGCATCCGCTTCCTGCTCGTCTCCGGCCAGCCCATCGAAGAGCCCGTCGCCTGGTACGGCCCCATCGTCATGAACACCCAGGCCGAGCTCCGCCAGGCCATGACCGACCTGCAAACCGGCCAGTTCATCAGGCACCGTTGAGACGAGCGCTGCAGCAAAATGGAAAGCCGGATCTCCCCGAGATCCGGCTCGCGTTTTGCTGACCGCTTTTCTCCGTACTCTCCGCGTTCTCTGCGGTGAAAGCTCTACGCCACTTCCGCATCCGCGATCGCCAGCGCTCCATCCAGCGCCTCGACCGCAAAGTCCAGATCCCGTTCCTCTACGATCAGCGGCGGCGCCACAATCAAATGGCTCACCCACGCCTGAATCGCCACTCCACGTTTCAGCATGTCCGCCGCGACGCGATCCACCACCGTCACCGTCCCGTTCACCTTATCGGCCATGGTATTGAACGGCTCTTTCGTCGTCCGATTCTTCACCAGATCCAGCGCCCAGAACAGACCCAGCCCGCGCACTTCGCCAATCGATTTGTGCTTCGCCTGCAGAGCCCTCAGCTTCGGCCCCAGAACCTCGCCCATCCGTTTCGCCCGCTTCACCAGATCCAGCCGCTGCATCTCGTGGATCGTCGCTACCGCCGGCTTCAGCGTGATCGGGTGCGCCTCATACGTGTGTCCGTGCGCGAAATAATGGTCGTCGAAGTACGCCGCAATCTCCTGGGTCGTCGCGCACAGCCCCAGCGGCACATACGCCGACGTGATGCCCTTCGCCGTCACCAGAATGTCCGGCTTCACCCCCCAGTTGTCCACGCAAAACCATTCGCCTGTCCGTCCCCAGCCGCTCATCACCTCGTCGGCGATCAATAAGACACCGTTCCTGCTACAAATATCCCGCAGCATCGGCATGTATTCCGGCGGAGGCACCAGCACCCCGTTGGTCCCCACCACCGGCTCCACAATCACCGCCGCCACGTCGCTCTCGTTGCGAATCATGTGCTCCAGATACTCCGCGCACGCGATTCCGCACCCCGGATAGGTATGTTTGATCGGGCACTTGTAGCAGTTCACCTCCGGCGCAAACACAAACCCCTGCCCCTTCCCGCCCACCGGCTCCATCGCCCAGCGCCGCGGATCGCCTGTGGCCGCAATCGAGCCCTCCGTCGACCCGTGATACGACCGGTAGCGCGTGATGATCTTCGTCTTCCCCGTGTACATCCGCGCAATCTTGAACGCCGCCTCGTTGGCTTCCGTCCCCGAAGTCGTAAAGAAAAACTTCGTCAGCCCCTTCGGCAACACCTCCAGCAGCAGCTGGCTTAGCTCCGCGCGCGCCTCGGTCGCATATGCGGGCGACGCATAGGCCAGCGCCTCCGCCTGCTCCGCAATCGCCGCAATCACGGCCGGATTCTTGTGCCCCAGGTTCACGCACATCAGCTGCGCCGACAAATCCAGATACCGCTTCCCCGCCCCGTCCGTGAAGTAGCACCCCTCGGCATCGGCAATGTGCATCGGGTTCCACGTCTTCTGGAACCGCCAGGTGCCGTAGTTCAGCTTCTTCGTCAGTTCCACCACCTGTTGCGTGGTCAGTGTCCCCCGCTTTTCCGAAATTGTCTGCGCGGAAATCGTTTCGCTCATCGCATCACCTGTCAAAATGGTCTGTACTTAAGGAATACACCAGGAACGCACCGCACCAGAATGGCAGACGCATTCGTATCCCGGCAAATCGTCACCCCCTCCGGCATCCGTCCCGGCGCGGTCCTCGTCGACCACGGCCGGATTACCTCCATCTGCGACGCCCCGCTCATTCCGCCCGGCTATCGCATTCTCGACTGCGAAGGCGCTCTGCTCCCCGGCCTGGTGGACTCCCACATTCACATCAACGAACCCGGCCGCGCCGAATGGGAAGGTTTCGCCACCGCGACCCGTGCCGGGGCTGCCGGCGGATACACCACGCTCGTCGACATGCCGCTCAACTGCCTCCCGGCCACCACCACCGTTGCCGCCCTCGAAGCCAAGCGCGCCGCCGCGCAGGGCCAATGCCTCGTCGACTGGGCCGCGTGGGGCGGCGTCTCCGATCACAACGCTGCGGACATCGAACCCCTCGCTCGAGCCCGCGTCCGCGGTTTCAAATGTTTCCTCGCCGAACCCGGCATCGACGGCTTTTCGCGCGTGGACGAAACCGAACTGCGCGCCGCTCTTCCCCACCTCGCCCGCACCGGCCTGCCGCTCCTGGTGCACGCCGAATTGCCCGAGCCGCTCAGCCTTGCTGCCCGCGAGCTGGCCGGCGCAGACTGGCGCCGCTACGAAACCTGGCTCCACTCCCGCCCCGACGAAGCGGAAGTCGCCGCTATCCGTCTCATGATCCGCCTCTGCCGTGAGTTCGGCTTCCGCCTCCACATCGTCCATCTGGCAACCGCCGAGGCCCTCGACGATCTTCGCCGCGCTCGCGAAGAAGGCCTGCCCATCACCGCCGAAACCTGCCCGCACTACCTCCACTTCGCCGCGGAAGAGATTCCCTACGGCAGCACGCTGCACAAGTGCGCCCCGCCCATTCGCAGCGCGGAAAATCGCGAGGTGCTGTGGGAAGCGCTCCGCGAGGGTGTCATCGACCTCATCGCGACCGACCACTCCCCGTGCCCGCCCGAGCTAAAATGCCGCGACACCGGCGATTTCTCCGCCGCCTGGGGTGGCATCGCCGGCCTCTCCGTCGCATTCCCCGTCGTCTGGACCGGCATGCGCGAGCGGGAACTCACGCTTTGCGACCTCGCGCGGCTTTTGTCACAGCAACCGGCACAATTAGCCGGCCTTACCGGCAAAAAAGGCCGCATCGCCCCCGGCTACGACGCCGACTTCGTCGTTTTCGATCCCAATGAGGAGTTTGTCGTGACAGAAGACCGCCTCTACACCCGCCACGCCATCTCGCCCTGGCTCGGCGAACGGCTATTTGGCACCGTGCAGGCTACTTATTTGCGAGGAGGACCTGTTTTCGAGGATGGAAGGTTCACGCACCAGGCACGGGGCGCAGAAATCGGTGACCATCCCGAGGTAATCCCGATCCGTTAACCCCAATCGCTAACCGGCTACAGCCTACTGCTACAGGCTACCGGCTACCGGCTACTGGCTGCACTACCCCCTGTTTCTACGCCAGCCGCCGCTCCGCGGTCCGTGCAGTGCCCTGCTCTACCCCGCCCATCCGCACGCTCACCACTTTCGACACGCCCGGCTCCTGCATGGTTACGCCGTAAATCAAATCGGCGGCCACCATCATCCGCTTCGAGTGCGTCACCAGCACGAACTGCGTCTCCTCCGCCATGCCGTGCAGCATATCCGCCAGCCGCCCCACGTTGGTCTCGTCCAGCGGCGCGTCCACTTCGTCCAGCACGCAGAACGGGCTCGGCTGATACAGGAAAATCCCGATCAGCAGCGACAGCGCCGTCAGCGCCTTCTCGCCCCCGGAAAGCAGCAGCACATTCTGCAGCTTCTTGCCCGGCGGCTGCGCCACAATATCCACTCCGCTGTCCGCGACATTTTCCTCGTCGCTCAGCCGCATGAAGGCCTGCCCGCCGCCGAACAGCTTCCCAAACGTCAGGCTGAAATTCTCGTTGATCCGCGCAAATGCCTCGTTGAACTTCGTCCGCGAGATTTCGTCGATCTCCCGGATCGTCGCCTGCGTGTTGTCGATGGAATCGAGCAGGTCCTTCCGCTGGGTCTCCAGGAACTGATGCCGCTGCGCCGTCTCCGTGTACTCCTCCAGCGCCATCATGTTCACCGGGCCCATGCCCTCCAGCCGCTGCTTCATCTCCCGGCACGCCTGGTCTTCGGCGGCCAGCACCTCGCCTTCGATCCGCCCAATCGCCGCATCCTCGCGCAGAATCGCGGCCTCCAGGCTCAGCTCGGCCACGCACGCCTCTTCCGCATGCCGCAGCTCCGCCGTCAGCGTTGCCGCCTGATTCCCGCACGCACTGCGCGCTTCTCTCTGCGTGTCGATCTCGCTGCGCAAAACCTTCAGGCCCTGTTCCATCGCCGCCAGATCGGTCCGCACCGCCGCAATTTGCCGATGCGCCTCCGCCGCTTCCTGCTGCGCCAGGTCCCGCGCCTCAATCAGCTGCAACCGCGTTCCCACCAGCTGCTCGTTTTCCTGCCCCCGCTGGTCCTTCTCCGCGCGCGCCGCCGCCAGCTGCTGCGTGATCTGCGCAACCCGCCCTTCCAGCTCTCGGTACATCCGGTCGATGCGCGCAAACGCCGCCTCCGCGCCGCGGCTCCGTTCCTCCAGACCCGCCAGTTCCGCGGAAAACTGCGCGGCTTCCTGCTGCGCCAGATCGCGGCTCACGCGCAAGTCCGCCACCGACCGCTGCAGCGCCTCGATCCCCGCCTCCACCGCCCGATGCTCGCTCTCCAGCCGCACCAACTCCTCGCGCCGCTGCTCCAGGAAGACCTCTTTCGCCGCGCGCGCATCGCGGTTCCGCTCGCTCTCCAGCGTCCACTCCTGCAGCCGACGATCCAGCCGCTGCAC
>JASHPM010000372.1 GCA_030038115.1 Acidobacteriaceae bacterium
TTAAGGGTGGTTTTCTCAGCGATTCTCCACGATTTGGTAAGCGAGCTGTCCATGTCGAAGTAGCCGTCGCCACGGAAGTAGTTGCGCTCGCCGGCTTCCCCGGCATAGGGGTAGCGCAGGGGAGTCTGGCCGGTGAAGATCCCGTTGTTGATGGCTGCCGCCGTTGCCCGATCCATTACGTAGGGCTCCCCGTCAACGAACGTCTTCTTCATTTTGATGGTCTGCGTCGCAATGCCCCAACCGGGGTTTTCGTAGTTGGTTGGGTAGCCCTGCGACAGCAGCGTAAACGGCAGCCCGCTGGTCACGCGGGCCAGACCGGCCCACTGCCATCCGCCCACGAAGGCATCGACGACACGGTTCTCGGCACTCCCTATCGCGCGCCCGCGGCCAATGGGGAAAGCATAAACCCAGTCACCGGTGAAAAGGCTGTGAGTATCGAAATCCGAGACCGCCTTGTTCAACTTCGGGTTCCACGTGTTCTGGATCCCGAAATCCACGTAGCCGTCGTCTCCGTTGGTAAAGACGTCGCCGCGCTCCGTCTCCGATTCCAGATCGAGCGATTTGGACCAGGTGTAGCCAAAGTCCAGCGTTAAACCATGGGCCGACGGGTGGTGCAGGGTGAACTGGCCCGCGTTGTAGGAGCTGTTGCCGATCGTGTCAAGGGCATACAGCGAGGAGAACTGATCCTCCCAGAACGTCGACTGGTTCGGCCCTCCGTTGAACGGACTGCCCGGAAAGATCCCGAACGCGTCCAGGTAGGCGAGGCCCAGGGTTTCGCCGCCGTAGTACCGCGTTGGAGCCCACACATCGTTGAAGATCGCCTGCGTGGCGCTCTCGCCCGCGTAGTCGGTGTTCATCATGTAAGGGAAGACATGCTCGAAGTACGGGATCGCCGGCACGCTGTTGTTCACCTTTTGACCGTTTGCACCAAATGCAGCGGCATCCACTGCTTGCGACAGAATCCTTGCGGCGCTGAAGTAGTCGCCGCCGCCCTGCGGGTCGACGTAATCTACCGGCTCCGTCAAATCCAGCTGCTGCAGCAGGTGCCGTCCCAGCCGGCCCACGTACGCCAGCTCGAAGACAAACCCGCCCGCGAACTGCTGCTGGAAGGACGCGTTGAATCCCTCCGCGTATGGCGTCTTCATCACGTTGTCGAGACCCCAGTAGATCTGAAAACCGTCCAGCGGCGGACTGTAGGGAAAGGTTTGCGTCGGCGAAGCCGCGGGCAGCGGGATAGGCGGCAGGTTGTGCGGACCCGTGAAGCGGGGTGAGTCCTCGAAACCCAGCGAGTCCGCCTGATTGGTGATCGCGGTCGCCAGGCCGGCCGATCCAAATTCGTCGAAATTGTTAATGAGGGCTTCGCCGTAATGGTCATAGTAGATGCCGAAGCTGGCACGAATTGACGTGCTCGGATCGGGAGAAAACACCACACCCAGGCGCGGCGCCACGTTGTCCTTTTGCTTGGGCCAGTACCCCGGCCGGCCATTGGCTTTGCCGGAAGGCGCCAGCGCAATCGCCGGCTCATAGATCTGGCTCTGCAGCGCTGCCGTCTCGCGCTCCTTGTACCACTTATCCATATCAATCGTCGGCGAAATCTGCTGGCCGTTCGTCTCCCAGGGCGTCTGCAGATTGGTGTAACGAACGCCTAGGATCACGTTCAGGTTCTTCCGTGCGTGCCAGGTGTCCTGCGCGAAGCCTTCGAACTCGTTGGCGCGGTAGTTTCTGGTCACAAAGGCGCCATCGGGCAGCGCTACGCCCGCGGCGGGAGACGTGATTTTGAAGTTGTAGACATTGGTCAGCTCGGGGATATCGCCCATCAGATTGCCGTAAGCTGTCGCCCATGGGCCGGTATAGAAGCTGCCGTTAATCGCCGGATTGCCGGTGGCTGGCCCCGGCGCAGGCAGGTCGCTCTCATTCTCATAGAGGGGATTGGTCTCCGCCCCGTTGAAGGAATCCGAATCGGTGCCGAAATGGTTCGTGATCTGTCGCCAGTTGCCGCCAAACGCGAACGTGTGCGAGCCCCTGGTCCAGTTCAGCGTATCGGTAATCTCGTTCACCGGAACGTGCCGCAGCGTGTCGCAGTCGCAGGTCTCCACCGGCTGCGTCAGCCCATAGATGGCAACATAATCTCCCTGTCCAAGTCCGTTCGTCTGATAGCCCTGTCGGATAAATCCGTACCGCAGGTCGTTGACGATATGCGTGGTGGGGATCCAGGTATACCCGGCTGCCAGGCCCTTGGTGTTGTCGTCATAGAAGGTGGTAGGGGGTTGTCCAGGCAGGTTCTCCGCTCCGGCAGCGGTGTCCTTCTGCAGGTTGCCGCGTACGAAGAAGTGATTGCGACTATTCGCGGTGTAGTCGATCTTGACGATGCTGGTGTTGAGAGTGGAGGGCGCGGGCGAGGTGAAGAAGTAGGAGCCGCTGTTGTAACCGCCATCGCCGAGCGCAGCGCCGGTATTCGTGGGCACGGTCTTGTAGTAGGAGAGAATCGCGGCATTTGCGCCCGGTCCATTGGGGCAAACCGGCTGGCCGTTAAAGGTATTGCTCTCGCACGGCATATCCAGCTGGGCCACCTGCTGCGCGCTTAAGGTGTCGGTGTTGCCGTTGACGTCCTGGTACTGCAGTTCGCCGGCCATAAAGCTGGAGGTGGGGACGGTGGCCCCGACTACCTGGTGGGTTCCGACGCGCTGGCCTTCATAGTTGAAGAAGTAGAACAGCTTGTCCTTTTTGATGGGCCCGCCCACGCTGCCGCCGAAGGTATTCACGAGATAAAACTCAGGGTCATTGGCCGTGCCGCTGGACAGCTCACTGTACTTGTTGAAGTAATTGTTGGCCACGACGTTGTTGGGCCGGTAGTACTCGTAAAGCGAGCCGTGCATATGATTGGTGCCGCTCTTGGTCAGCAGTTCAATCTGCGCTCCCGAGGAGCGGCCCGCTTCAGCCGTCCCGTTGGAGGTGACCACGCGGAACTCTTCGGTGGAATCGAGCGTCGAACGCAGGATACCGGTGAAGGCGGTGCCGAAGACCTGGTCGTTGTCGTCAAGCCCGTCGAGGGTGACATTGCCCTGATCGGAGCGCCCACCCGCCACTGCCCCCTGGCGGCTGTCGGAAACTTCGTTGCCGATATACAGCACGCCGGGCTGCAGAGTGAGCAGTGAAATGGGATTGCGCTCATCCATCGGCAGCGCCTCGATGAGCACGTTACCGACCGCGTTGCCCTCCGTCGCGTCGGTCAGGTTTAGCTCCTCGCGCGCCGAGTTGACGTTGACCGTAACCGTAGCGCGGCTGACGGTGAGCGAAAAATCCACCGTGGCCGGCTCACTCACCAGCAGTTGAACGGAGCTGTTTTCCGTGGCGAAGCCGGTAGAGGCGACGGTAATGGTGTACGTCGCCGGCTGGACCACAGGAAAGATATAAAAGCCGGTCGAGTTGGAGACCGCGTGATAGGAATTGCCGGTGGCCGGATTGGTGAGCGTGACAATGGCGTTGGGAACGACTGCCCCGCTGGGATCTTTAATGACGCCGCGCAGCGAGGTCGTGGCGTTCTGGGCCAACGCAAGGGTGGTAACGGCGGCGATGCACAGAAGCATCCCGCTCCGCAGAAATCCTCTCATGACTGGTCCTCCAAAAAGTCCTGCCGAGCACGCTCATTCTTGACATCGGCGAGCGCTTTGCTCATTGACCGCCTGTCATTACGATCGCAGACTGGCGTACCAAACCGGGCGAATCCGGTGTCTCCCAAAACAGGCATTGCGTTCTTCCGCGGGTCGAGAGTTGCATAGCTGGAGATCCGATCCGCAGAGCCGTGGAAACGGGAATGATCGTTTTTGACCATCCCGTTGCCCGCCAGTCTACACCCGGTCGCCGTCTGTGTGCGAAAACCGGGGCTCCCGGATGAGTTCCCGAACCGGGCGATCTGGTGCTCGACAGGATTTTCCCACGCCCCGCTGTTCCAGGAAGAAAAGCAATGATGTAGTCTCTTTTGGGGCTGTCTATGACATCGAGTTTGCACGTTATTCCTTCTGCCTCTCCGCAACAATCTTTTGCCTGCGATCCGCTGCTCGACGACATCGGATACATGACCTGCATGACCCTGGTGCTGCTCGGAAATTACGCGCAGACCGGTCATCTCGGTGGGCCGCTGGCATACACGCCGTACAATGTCACGGCGCATTTGACAGGTCCTGAAAATGGCGGACTCCGTTTCGATTACCGCCGGCCGAAGCATCCTTACTCGGACAAATTCATGCTCGCGGCGGGCCACTCCATCCCCACGTGCTACGCGCTGTGGATGATCATGGGACAGGCGCTGTATCGCAGGTATCAGCAGACCGGCGACCCGCGTTATCGCGTTGACCCGCACGTCGCGATGCTGCCGATCGACGCATTGGGATTCCGGCGGGGCGCGGGCGCGCTGAAAACGCTGTTGCGCGAAACGGCTCTGGAAGACCATCCCCTGTTCGCGCAGGCGAAAGGCCGCGGCATTCGCGCCCTCTCCGGGCATGCCGAAAGCACAGACTGCACGAACGACGTGAACGGCGGACCCTCGGGCATTGGCATCGCGACCGCCGCGGGCAAAGCCGCGTTCTGGGATGTGGCGGGCGCGCCAGACTCGCCGAAAGTGATCGCGCTCGAAGGCGAATTCGCACTCACCGAGGGCCACGCGCAGGAGTTGAAAACGCAGGCGCTCGCGCTGCAGGTGGGCAAGCGTTTGCGGGTGATGGTTTCCGACAACAACGCGGGCATCGACGATCGCCTGATTGGCGGCGTGATCGCCGCGCAGTACGACGGCTACGATCTGGTGAATCAATGGACATCGTATGGATGGAACGTCTTCACAATGTCGGACGGTAACGATTACGGCGAAGTAGCCGCGACCCTGAAAGCTATGGACGAAGTGGACCCGCACGACCGCCGTCCCATCGTCGCAATCGGCAGGACGATTAAGGGCTGGTGGCCCGCGGCTGTCGACGGAAAAATCCCCGGCTACGGCGATCAATTGGTGAGTTACCCCAGCCATCCCTACGCGCTGAAGATGAACTCGGAGTATTTTGTCGCGCTGGCACAGACGTTCGAGGAGCGCTTCGGCGTGGAGTTCGAAGGAATTCGCAAGGGCGCGGTTAGCGAGAATCGCGAGCGATTGATTCAGTTCAAGACCAACATCGACGTGGTGATGTCGCTGCTCGACCGCAATGGATTGGGCGATCGCCTCGCCGACCGCCTCGTGGAAATCGGCGACTCCGTGCGCGACGACCTGAAGTTGCGCATCTCATCCTCGCGCGATCCATTCCTCGACGATCGCCTGCGTGTCGCGGCGCTGCCTCAAGACCCGCAGAAGGTCACAGTTCGCAACCCGATTTCCGGCGCGGAGAAGCAGGTGAACATCGCGCTGTTCAGGAAGCCGGGTGAGGTAGCCGGAGCGCGGCGCGCGATTTCCGAAATCATCAAGTGGATAAATTACGTCACCGAAGGACGATTCTTCACGGCGGCCGCCGACCTTTCGGAGTCGATCAACGTGGAGCACGGCAGTTTGTGGGGACACTACAGTCCCGTGGACAATCCGCTGGGCACGCGCCTGAAAGCGGCCATTCAGGAAGCGGGCAATGTTTCCACCGCCATCGGGCTGGTGAGTCAGAACGCTTCCGTCGACCCCCGGAAATTCGCCGGCGTGTGGGCTTTGAGCGGCACCTACGGAGCGTTCACGCCGCTCATGTACACTCCGGCGCGCGTCTGGAGCCAACAAAATCAGGACAGCAAATTCCGCGTCGGCGTGCTGCATATTCTCACTGCGCACTCCGGTCCTGAAACCGCAGCGGACGCGCGCACACACTTCGGCATCTTCGCGCCGCAGGTGTGGAAGCTGTTCCCGCGCGGTCAGGTGATCAATCTGAGTTTCTGGGATTACAACGATGTCGCGCCCGGTTATTTCGCGGCGGCGGAAATCGCGGCGCGCGATCCGCACGTGGGCATCATCACCCTGGAAGTGGCGCGTCCCGACTTCGCGGTCGCGGACCGCAGCCATTTTGCCGATTCCGATCTGCGCGCTGCGGCAAAAGGCCTCTACCTGATCCGCGACTTCGCATCGGACAAGCCGCGTCACGGTTACGTGGTCGCGCAGGGATCGAGTTCCACTGTGAATCTGGTGAAAGTGCTGCCGAAACTCGAAGCGGCCGGCGTGAACGTCAGGGTAATCGCGGCCATCAGCGAGGAGCTGTTCGATCGTCAGCCCCAGGCGTATCGCGATTCCGTGCTGCCGCCCGAGGCGCGCTTCGATTTGATGGTGGTATCAACGGGCACGCGGCGGATGTGGCCATTGCGCAACCTCGGGCCCCTGACCGACGAGTACTCGCTCACGTCCGACTTTGACAATTGCTGGAGAAGTGGCGGCCTCGAAGCGGAAGTGATCGCGGAGGCGCATCTCGATCCCGATTCGATTTTCGCAGGCGTAGAGCGATTCGCAAACGAAC
>JASHPM010000373.1 GCA_030038115.1 Acidobacteriaceae bacterium
CGTATCGACGAGGGGCTGGCAAAGTTGACGGGGGACAGACTGGATGAGCGGGCGCCGTTTTCGCCGCGCAAAAAGGAGGACGAGACGGTGCGCTCGCTGCTGTCGCTGGTGATGTTTCATCAGGCGTATCACACAGGACAGACGGGACTGCTGCGGCGGATTGCGGGCAAAGAGGGAAAGATCAAATAACGAACCCAACGAGGTCAGATCACCCCCCCAAAACATTCGCTGCGTTTCCCCAGGGAGGAGGTTTCCATGCAGAAGATCAAGCCATTTCTGTGGTTCAACGACAACGCGGAAGAGGCCATTGCGTTTTATCTTTCCGTTTTCAAAAACGCCAAAGCGGGAGCCGTGACGCGCTACGGAAAGGCCGGACCGGGCAAGCCGGGATCGGTGATGACAGCCGCCTTCACCCTCGAAGGGCTGGAGTTTGTCGCGCTCAACGGGGGACCACATTTCAAGTTCAATGAGTCGATTTCGTTTGTCGTGAACTGCAAAGATCAGGCGGAGATCGACGAAATGTGGGAAAAGCTGTCCGCCGATGGTGGCGAGGTGCAATGCGGCTGGGTGAAGGACAGGTTCGGTCTCTCGTGGCAGGTGGTTCCCGCCAACATAGCCGAATTGCTTCAGGGTAAGGACGCCGAGGGCGGGAAGCGCGCGATGCAGGCTATGCTGCAGATGAAAAAGCTCGACATCGCGGCGCTGAAGCAGGCGGGCGGCCTGGTCTGACCGGGTCATTTCGGAAGAAATTCTGAATTCGCACAACATTGGGTTGCCTGCGCGGGTCGAGCGCGGCTACTATAGGGCATCTTTTTCCCCCGAGAGACCGGCATTGCACCCGGTGTTTCTTTTTGGGCTCGACGGTGTGCGCCGTAACAAAACAAGCCCTGCATGCAAGCCTGCGATCGACAGGCGTGACGGGTGGCGCCGCAATTGCGTCGACTGCCCGCGTTCGGGAAGAAGCAGGTTCATCCATGAGAGGGGAATTTTCAGGCACGTAGAAAAGCGTGCCGGAGGGCAAAAAGTTATTGCTATGATGTTGCCCTCAGGTGGAGGGGGACCACGCCCGAAGCGCCGATACACGACGAAGAAAGGGAGCAGTTCGAAGAAGAGCAGCAGCAGTAGTAAGCCCCGCTGAGCGCGGGGTTCCCCAGGGTCCGAGGAGTGGGCGATGAATGTGCGCGGAGTCATGATCGCAGCGGCACTGGCCGCGGCGGCGATGGCGCTGCCGGTCCAGGCGCAAAGCTTTGGAATGGCGAAGACGAAGGTGGTTTTGCAGCGGAAGCTGCCGGCGCTGGTGAAACTGCCGGGCAAAACCATCCGGGTGCGGGTGACGAGCGCGCATCAAAACACGGACGTGGTGTCGACCGACCTGCAGTCTCAGTTAACCACCGAACTGCTGAAGAACGATCCGACGCTGCAGGAAGAGGAAAACAATCCGGCGGTGACCATCAGTTGCCAGATTACGAGCTACGCGCACCCCCAGCCGATCGTGACGCAGCGGAATGTTCCGACCACCAGCATGACGGGCAAGACGACGACCCAGGCACAGAACTTCACGCGCATTACCGGTTCGCTGAGCGTGGCGTTCCAGGTAAAGACCAGCAGCGGAAGGGTCGTAGCATCGGACAACGTGTCAGTGAACTACGATCAGGAATTCAACGCCGCAGGCGACAACACTTCGCACGGCGTGCTGGGGGCCATGGGCAGCGAGTTCCATCGGCTAAAGGGCAGTTCCGGCACGGACGCACAGAGTAACGGTCCTCCGACGGAACCGGAGCTGCGCGCGACCCTGTTGACCATGGCGGTTCATCAGATGGCGGCGCAGATTGTGAACACGAATGAGTCGATCGAGGTTTTCCTGGCAAAAAAAGGAGGGGCGATCGACCAGGGCGATAAGCAGGCGGAAGCCGGGTTGTGGCAGAGGGCACTGGAGACATTCGAGACAGCGAAGCCGCTGCCGAAGCTGGAAGACGACGCGTACCGGCTGTATGACATCGGCGTCGCCGACGAGGCTCTGGGGTATCAGGCCGAGGATCCCAAGGCCGCGATGAAGTATCTGGACGATGCGGCCATCAACTATGGCAAAGCGGTGGACGACAAGCCGAGCGAGAAGTATTTTCTGGAACCGCAGAAGCGCATCGAAACGGCGATTGCTCATTACAGGAAGCTGGAAGAGGAGCAGAATGCTCCGCCACCGGCGCCGGTTGTAGCCGCTGCGACGACGACCAAACGCGCATCCACGAAGAGTGTTTCGACAGCAAGACCCAGCACGCACGGGACCGTGGGCGCGCACGCGCTGACGGACGGGCAGGTGATCGCGATGGTGAAGAATGGGATCGACGACGATACCATCGCGACGACGGTGCGGAACGCGAAGGCCGTGAATTTCGACCTGAGTTCGGCGGGACAAAAACAACTGACGGCCGGGGGAGTAAGCCCGACGGTTGTGAGCGCCATGAAGGCGCGGGCAGCCCAGCCGGCGCCGAAAGGAAACTGAGGGAATGCTGCGGAGCGGGGCGGCGGCGCTGATATTGTTGGCGGCCCTGAGTTGCAGCTGCGCCGGGGCGCAGGACGAACGTTGCGGTGCGGGCAAAGACCTGGTGGTGCAGGCGCTGGAGCGCGTGAGACCGGGGAGCAGCAACGACCAGTTTGAGGACGCATTGCAGCTGCTGAAGCACGCGGTTTCGACATGCAGTGAGCTGGGCGACGCCTGGTACTATCGCAGCCTGGTGGAGCAGCGGCTGGGGCACACCAGCCTCGCGCAATACTCGCTGAGCAAGGCGCAGGAGTTTGGCTCCGAGGCGATGAATGAGGGGCTGAATCCATTTGTGCTGGCGACGCCGCCGGCCGGCCGGGCTTTGACGGCGAATGCGCCGCAGGCGGGGCAGCCGGGCTCGAGCACGCCGGGGGTTGCCGGTCCGGTACAACAGAAATGGGCGCTGGTGGTGGGCATCGGCCGCTTCGAAGATCCCGCGGTTCCTTCGCTGAACTACACCACGGCCGACGCGAAGTCGTTTGCGGCCGAGCTCGCGGATCCGGGGGTCGGGCGCTTCCCGGCGGGCAATGTGCATGTGCTGACGGATGGTCAGGCGACCACGAAAGGCATCAAAGAGGAACTGAACTGGATCGCGCGGCACGCGCAGCCCAACGACCTGGTGGTGATCTATGTGGCGACGCACGGTTCACCGCGGGAGATGGATTCGGCGGGGGGCGCGAATTACATCGTGACTTACGACACGGAGATCAAGAGCGCGAATAATCCGGACCAGGATGCGCTGTATGCCACCGCTCTGCCCATGGTGGAGCTGGCCAACGCGGTCGCGACACGCATGAAGGCGCTGCGCACGGCGGTGATTCTGGACACCTGCTACAGCGGCGGCGCCGTGACGAATGAATCGAAGCTGATGGGAAAGGGAATTGCCAACGCGGCTCCGGGTGCAGCGACGCTGGAGCGCATGGCGGAAGGGACAGGGCGCATCGTGATCGCGGCGGCGCGCTCGGACGAGGAGTCGCTGGAAAGCGATCAGCTGCATCACGGCTACTTTACGTATTTTCTGTTGCAGGCCATCAAGGCCAACCAGGGCCTTACGCCGATGAGCCAGGTGTTTGCGACGGTGGAGCAGCAGGTATCGCAGCGGGTGGCCACCGATGCCAAGGCGGATGGGGTAGCGCTGGGCCAGCATCCGGTGATGAGCCGGAGTTCGGACCAGGCGGACTTTGCCCTGGGGATCACGGGCGGCGGGACCGCGGCGAAGGGCGGGCGGTAGGTTCCGCTTCGGACCGGCCCGATCAAAACATCTGAATGGGGCCGGAGTAGCGTGCCAGCAGAGGATCAACGGTCAGCAGCGCCAGGCCGTCGACGGTGGCCTGGGCAATCAGCATGCGATCGAATGGATCCTTATGCAGCGGCGGAAGGCCGGCAGCGGCGACTGCATGCCTGCCGGTGATGGCCAGCTCCGTATAGCCGTTGTCCAGCAGACCGCGGCGGAGAAGTGACGGATCGGCACGAAAGCCGGAGCGGCCCAGGGTGTGCCTGATGGCGATCTCCCACAGGCTGGCCGCGCTAAACACCAACTGATTTCCGGGGTCTTCGATCATGGCGCGTGCGGCGGCAGGTAAGCGGGCTGGATCGCCGGCGGCCCAGAGGAGCACGCGCGTATCGAGCAGAAGCTTCATGGATGGCCTTCGAAGATCCGCGCGATTTCCTCGCTGCCCAACTGATCGAAATCGTCGGGGACAGAGATGTGGCCAGCGAGAAATCCGGTACGGCGAATGGCAGCTTGCCGGGGCGCATCGACGGCGGTGACTTTCACGATGGGCTTGCCGGCTTTGGCAATGATGAACGGCTCGCCCTGAGCGGCCTGCTCGACGAGGCGGGAGAGGTGGGTTTTGGCTTCATGAATATTGATAGTGCGCATTCTCTCGCTCATAGGACTAAGTTTAGTTAGTCTAGTCTATTTTGACCTGTTGTGACAAGTTGAATTTCGCCGGTTGCCCCAGGACGAGGGAAGTTGATGGTTTTTGCGGATTTTGCATCATCAGAAGTATGAGACGAACGCGGAACGGCTTCCGATGATGGATTTTGTGAGCCTGTGCGCGCGGGTGGTGACCCTCGGCGGCGTGAAGGGAATGAAGATTGCTGAGTTCGACCACCTGACGGGCGTGGCGGATGCCGCCGAACTGGACAAGGTGATGAGCGACAGCCTGGGCGGCGAATGGCAGCGCTTTGTGACGGAGCGGGAGCGCAATGGCGAGATGAATCTGATCTACGTTCAGCCGGATGGGCACGCGATGCGGATGCTGATTGCCGACTACGAGCACGGCGAGCTGGACTTGGTGCGTCTGGAGGTGAATGCCGACCGCTCGAAGCACTGGTTCCACGATCCGGAGGGCAGCGCGCGCCGACACGATTATGGCGGAGACGGGCAGCGGCGTTCCGGAGTGAGAGACAGGGAACAGGGAGCAGGGTACCGGCATCGCGGAGTGTCGCCGGGGAAGAGGATGGCTTCATCCCTGGCGCCGTGCGATACTGCCTTTGGCATGTACAAACGGGTGGTACTCAAGCTTTCTGGTGAGGCGTTGGCCGCGGGTCAAGGCTTCGGGGTCGATCCGGTTCGGATTCACGAAATCAGCGGCGAAGTGGCCGAAGTTCACGCGATGGGGGTGGAAGTGGCCATCGTGGTGGGCGGCGGCAATTTTTTTCGGGGCGTGGCCGAGCAGGCGCGGGAGATGGACCGCGTAACCGCCGACAACATGGGGATGCTGGGGACGGTGATCAACGCCCTGGCGATCCAGGACGCGCTGGAAAAGCGCAACGTCTTTTGCCGGGTCATGTCGGCGATTGAGATGAATCAGGTGTGCGAGCCGTATATCCGGCGGCGGGCGATCCGGCACCTGGAAAAAGGCCGGGTGGTGATCTTCGCGGCGGGCACGGGCAACCCTTACTTTTCCACAGACACGGCGGCCTCCCTGCGGGCGATGGAAATCAAAGCAGATGTGTTACTTAAGGCGACGAAAGTGGAAGGCATCTACGATGCCGACCCGGTCATCACACGGGATGCCGTGAAATTCGAGCAAATTACCTACATGGAAATTCTGCGGCTGGGGTTAACGGTGATGGATACCACAGCAGTGAGTCTGTGCAAGGACAATAATCTGCCTATGATCATCTTCAATCTGAACCAGCCGGGGAATATCCGCCGGGTCATCTCGGGGGAGAAGGTTGGTTCACTGGTAACGGCCTAAAGAGGTCTCCAGGCCGGCAGCCATCGGTGGCGTCGCGTGTGAGACCCGCCCCAGACGGGGCTCGGGACCGGAGACACAAATCTTAAGATTAAGAGGAGACCGCCTCTGAGCGCACAAGTACAAGTCGTACCGCGTCCGGCAGATTCGTGGGATGCGGGTCCCCCACGACCGACCGCGGTCAGCAAACCGGTCGTATTGAAGGCGGCAAAGAAGGAGCGCTTGCCGGCGCTGAGCGGATTGCGCGCCTTTGCCGCTCTCAACATCGTCTTCTACCACTACTCCAATCCCAAATGGTTTGGGATTTTCGCGCCGATCGTGAACAACGGCTACACCTCGGTGAGCTTTTTTCTGCTGCTCTCGGGCTTTGTGCTCGCGTACAACTACTCGGACCGCGCGCAGCAGGGGCAGCTGAGCGCGCGCAACTTCTGGGTGGCGCGCATTTCGCGGCTCTATCCTGTGTATCTGGTCGCGCTCGTCATCTCCCTGGGCATGCTGATGGACGAGTGGCATGCGCGCAGCCATGCGCAGTTCGCCTGGGGCGTGGCACTGACCCCATTTCTGCTGCAGGGCTGGAGTCCCTCGCTGTCGACGTTCTGGAATACGCCGGCGTGGACGATGTGCACCGAGGCGTTCTTCTACCTGATTTTTCCGCTGGTGATTCTGTGGAAGCGGCCGAAGAAGGCGGGGGCGCTGACGGCAATTCTACTGGGGCTGTGGTGCCTGGGGATGGTGCTGCCCAGCCTGTATATGGGCTTCCATCCCGACGGGGACATGCATCCCGGGCGATACACGGACGGGTTCTGGATGCGCGCCCTGAAATTCTCGCCGCCGCCGCACGTACCGTCGTTCCTGTTCGGGATTGTCCTGGCCGATCTGGATGCGCTGATTCCCAGAGCCGCGAGCCGGCGGCTGCTGTTCGGAGTGCTGGGCATAGCGGGCATCTACGCGGTGCTTTATTTCGGCGACAAGTTTCCGTTTCCGCTGATGCACAATGGCCTGATGATGCCGTTGTATGCCCTGGCGGTGCTGGGGCTGGCGGGGCACAACCTGATCGCGAGGTTCTTCGGGTTCTTTCCTTTTGTCGCGGTGGGACAGGCGAGCTACTGCCTGTACATTCTGCACTTCAATCTCTGGAACCTGATCCACAACTCGAATGTTCTGGTGGCGACGGGGCTGGCGCGGTTCGATCCCTGGCTGAGTTACGGATTGCTGGTGGGCGCGGCGGTGCTGGCCATGGTGTGGATCGAGCGGCCGGCGCAGCGATGGATCAAAGCGGCTCTACTGCCACGATAAATCTACGCCCTTCCCACGTGCTGCTCCTCAAATGAGGTACGCAGGGCCATGCAGTTGCGGCCGGCGCTCTTGGCCTGATAGAGAGCCAGATCGGCGAGACTGAGGATTTCGGTTTCGGAATGATCGCACCCTCCGGCGATGGTGGCACCGATGCTGACGGTCAGGGAGATGGCGCAACCGCCAATCATAAAGGGAACCGAAGAGATGGCGGCGCGAATGCGCTCGGCGCTGCTGTGTGTCTCCTCCAGCCCACAGCCGGGCAGGATGACGACGAATTCCTCTCCCCCGTAGCGTCCGGAGATATCGTAAGGACGCGTAGCGCAGCCGATGCGCTGCGCGACTTCCCTGAGCACGGCATCGCCGGCCAGGTGACCGTGCGAATCGTTGACGGGTTTGAAATGGTCGACGTCGATCATCAGGATGCCCAGGGAGGACTGGGAACGCAGGGTGCGCTCGATTTCGCTGTGGAGCAGATCGAGCAGGGCGCCGCGGTTCCAGACGCCGGTCAGTACATCGTGGGTAGCCTGATAACGCAGCTTCTCCTGGGCGGCGAGCAGGTCCTGCTGGAGGGAGAGAACATTGGCCAGGGACTGGCTTTTTTCCTGGTGGGCAGCCTCGGCCTGGAGCCGCAGAGTGTGCGCCTCCTGAAGCTGAGTGCGGATGACACGGGTCTGCGCGCGGACGCGGCGGCGCAGGCCGACGTTCCAGGCAATGAAGACGAGGACCATCAGGCAGAGAAGCGTGGAGAGGATGAGGGTGTTGCGGGGCGTCCACCACGAAGGCCGGCGCAGGACGACCACGTCCGCGGGAGATTGCAAGAGGATTTTCAGAGCCTTCGGTGTTTTGGCGGGAGTGACTTCGATGAAGCAGATGCCGGTAATGCGCAGGCGGCTGCCGGGCTGGAGATCGGCGGGGAATCCCTGCGGAGCGTCGGCCGGCAGGGCGGCAGCGAAAGTCGTGCCGCTGGCAGTGAGCAGCAGATCCTGCTCTGCGACGCTGCGGGATTTGTAGAGTAACTGACCCTCAATCCGCACGGGTTCGGCATCGTGGGCTCCCTCGAGCGCCTGCGCGGCCGAAAGCGTGACGGGCGGCGGCGGCGCGGCGTTGCCAGAGCGCCGATAGAGGGAATCCTCGAGCACCGAAGTGTAGTCTCCGACCGCCGGAAATCCAACCACATCGACGACGTCGCCCACCTGCACGGAGGCGGAATCGTCGGTGTCGACGAAGATGCCGTGTTTGGCGTCCATCACGGAAAACTGCTGCGTTCCCCAGGTTGAAGTAACCACGCCGTGGATGTGAACGCGATGACCGGGCTCACTGACGCCGAGACGCATGACGCTGGCTGTATCGGTGACCGGAAGGGCGAAGGGATCGGGGGGCGGCGGCTCCTCCACCTGCACATACGAGAAGTCGGGCATGTAGAGGTGAACGCCGATGAGCTGTTTTCTCTGGTTGAAGCGACTGCCCGTGGCTGCGCGCAGGCGCACCTTCGCATCGATCAGCGAAGCGTAGTCCTGGCCGGAGGGGTTCAGGGTAATGACGTCGATGAGATCCGGGCCGGAAGCAAGGGTAAGGATGGTATTGAAGCGACTGGAGGCGGCGTGACCATCGTAGGCGGTTGTTCCGGAGGCGCGGCGTATCGAGCGCACGATTCCCTCAACGGATACCCAGCGTGCATCCCAGGCGCCGGTGGCGAGACGATCGAAGCTGACCAGCGGGGCTTCGGGCAGCGGTTGATGGCCGAGAATGCGAATCCGGGTTTGCAGAATCACGGGGGCGACGTCGCCGGGGCCTGAGACTCCGTCGACCGTGACAATGTCGCCGGCCTGGAGATTGGGTACCAGGTCACCGCGAATATCGGCAAAGATGCCGTCGGTGGCATCCATGAGGAAGAGACCACTGGGTCGGGCCTGGAAAAAAGTCACCTGGGCTCGTTCCAGATGAATCGGATAACCGCGGGCGGCTTCTTCCCGCGTAAGCTTATGAGCCTGGCGCGCGGTCCAAAGCACGGGAAGGGAATCGTTCGCGGCATACGCGCAAAAGGCAAAGAATGCCGGAAGCAGAAGCGCCAGCGGCCATGGCCGGACGCAGCTCGCGAGGACCCGCCGCGGCGACGCGGCTGCGAAACGGTCACATCGATACTCGGGATCAGTCATACTTCCGACCGCATCCATCCGGCTTTCCTCGCGGCACGATCCGGGCGCACCTCTCCTGAGAGACTTATCGGCGCACGTGGGGCCAAGTATAAGTCATTGCGGAACAGTGCAAATGCTACTTATGACGGACTTAGGAGACAAGGGCCCTGTGGTAACCAGCACTATTGGGGTCCCGGTCGAGCAACCTGCGGCAACGGCGCGGAGTTTCTTTCCATTTCGACTTTGACCGCCAGTCACTTACGCCGTTTGGGCAGGATAACCCATGCCCGCCAGGACACCGCGCATGAAAGCGAAGCTTTTCGAGACCCCCGGCATGGGGTCGTCGGGATGGACTTCGTATTCGAGGTCGACGAAGCCCTGATATTTCATGGCGATGAGGGCCTCGAAGATGCCGCGAACCGGCATTTTGCCGTCTCCCACCGCCACCTGGCTCTCCTTCGCGTGAAAATCCGTCAGATCCTTCATGTGGATATTGAAGAGACGGGGTCCGGCAGCGTGGATGGCCTCAACGACGTCGGTTCCGGCG
Organism: Acidobacteriaceae bacterium; assembly: GCA_030038115.1. Lineage (GTDB taxonomy): Bacteria > Acidobacteriota > Terriglobia > Terriglobales > Acidobacteriaceae > Palsa-343. Next base: position 9,724 of record JASHPM010000373.1, read on the forward strand.
CGTACCGTGTGTCCCACATCGATGCAGCAGCCGATGCGTGGATCCATCGCCTGCACCGCTTTGAGAATGTCCAGGGGGGAGTGCCACAGCTTGTCTTCCGGGCCGTGATTATGGATCGCTACGCGGATGTCGTATTCCCTGGTGAACTTTTCGACGCGGGGCAGCGCTTCGGGCGATGGATCGCCGGCGACGAGCACGGTCAGCCCTGCTCGCTTTACATACTCGAACTTGCTGCGCATATCGTCGTCGGAGTCCGTTGCCAGCGAGATGACGCCGGCAGCGTGGAGGCGAATGCCGGCGGCTTTGTAGTCGGCCAGCGCCTGGGCCTCGGCCGTGGGATCCATGGGCAGATGATCCTTCGCGTCCTTCGCGTTCAGGTCATAGACGTTCAGTTCCTTCATGAAGCCGATCATCTGGGCGCGCGTGAAGTTGCGGAAGGTATAGCTGGCGAGGCCGAGCCGGACGGGGCCGGATTCCTTTTCCGCCGCTCCGGTTTCAGCAGTCGCAGAACCCGGAACGAGCGACGCGGCAGCCGCCATGGCGCCGGAGAGAACGAAGCTACGACGGGAAAAATCGGAATTCATAAAAACCACCGTTCGAAGAGCTGGGAATCTGAGGCTGTCGATTCCATGCAGTCAGAAGCCGGTTACAGGTGCGGCTCCCATCCCTTTTCGTACTCGCGTCCCCAGCCTTTCATGGCTTCCGCGTCGCCGACAATTTTGCCGTTGCTGGTGTCGAGGTGCAGCTCACGCTGCACTTCCCACGCGATGTTGGAGAGCTGCAGCATGGTCACCGCGACGTTGCCGACTTCGACCGGGGCATGCAGCTTTTCGCCCTTCGTAACGCCGGCGATAAAGTTGGCAAAGAGCATGTTCGTCATGGAGTCGCGGCCGACTAAATCGGAGGAGGATGTTGCCTCTTTCTGCGCACGAAACTCGCCCGTCCTGCGGCCGGCAAGGTCGTAGACCTCATACCCATCGCGATCGACGAGCACGGAGCCGTTGGCGCCCATGATGGTGGAACCGCGATCGCGGTTGTAGATTTTCATTCCGTTGCAGCAGCGGCAATCCCAGGAGATGAGCTTGTCGTCGTATTCGAAGTTGGTGACGAGGGTGTCGTAGAACTGCCAATCATCTTTGAACTGGTAGCGGCCGCCGGTGGCAGTGATGCGATTGGGATAATCCGCTCCCAGGGCCCAGCGGCAGACGTCGATTTCGTGCGTGCCGTTGTTGAGGGTTTCGCCGGTGCCCCAGATGCGGAACCAGTGCCAGTTGTAGGGCTGCACGTTGTCCTTATAAGGGCGGCGCGGCGCCGGGCCCTGCCAGAGATCCCAGTCCAGAGTGGCAGGAACGGGCGCGTCCTTGCCGTAGCCGATGGATTTGCGTGTGTTCACGTACCAGGCATAGGCGTAATACGGACGGCCGATGAGGCCGGAGTGAATTTTCTCGACAATCTCGATAGTGTGCGGCGAGGAGCGCTGCTGGGTGCCCATCTGCACCAGCTTGCCGTACTTCTTCTGCGCCGCAATGAGCAGCGCGCCCTCGGCAGGATTGTGACTGCACGGCTTCTCCACGTAGACGTGCTTGCCGGCCTCGACCCCGGCGATGGCCATGGGGGCATGCCAGTGATCGGGCGTGGCGATGGAGATGGCATCGACGTCTTTGACCTCCAGAATCTTCCGGAAGTCAGCTTCGCTGCGCGGCGTGTAGCCGAGCTCCTTTTGCGCCTGGGCGGAGAATTTCTCCATAAAGGTGCTCTCCACGTCGCAGATATACCCCACGCGAGCAGCGTTGCCCTGGGCGGCGAGGGCGGAGAGATGCGCGTAGCCGCGGCTATGCAGTCCGATGATGGCGAAGTTG
>JASHPM010000374.1 GCA_030038115.1 Acidobacteriaceae bacterium
TGTAGACGGCTTCCAATGTGGCTTTGCCGGTGCGCGTCAGCCGGTAGTATTTGCGCGCGGGCCGCTGTTCGGCGTCGGCAATCGACTGCTGCTCCCATCTGGAGACGATCAGGCCATCGCGTTCGAGGCGGCGCATGGCCGGATAGACCGTGCCGCTGGGCAGGCCGGTCATCTCCATCACGCTGAACCCGTAGATCTGTCCGGCGCGGATGGCCTGGAGGATCATCGCGGCAGTATGAGAGAGCTTCGCGTCGACCGGCATGGCAGAGATTGTACACCCTATGTAGCATTCTGTTGACTCGCGGAAGAGAAGTATGCTACATAGGGTACATCGGAGCCGGAGGCGCCAGTCGTGCTCGAACTGCAGCATCTGTCGAGAAGCTATCGTGGCATCCCGGCGATCAGCGATGTCAGTTTCCAGGTGAAGGCGGGAGAGATTGCCGGCTTTCTGGGTCCGAACGGAGCAGGGAAGTCGACGACGGTGAAAATCATCACCGGCCTGCTGCGGCCCAACGATGGGCGCGTGCTGTTCGAGGGCAGGAACATTCATGCCGATTTGCTCGCGTGGCGCTCGACCTTCGGCTACATCCCCGAGGAAGCGCATTTGTATGCATGGATGTCCGCCATGGAGTATCTGCAGCTGGTGGGAAGGCTGCGCGGCATGCGCGAGCGGCTGATCGAAGAAAAGGCGACGGCGATGCTGCAGCTGCTGGGGCTGGAGTCATGGCGGCATTCGCCGATGACGGCGTATTCAAAGGGCATGCGGCAGCGCGTGCTGATGGCGGCAGCGCTGATGCACGATCCGAAAGTGCTGGTGCTCGACGAGCCGCTGTCGGGGCTGGATGTGCTGTCGTCGCGGCTGTTCCGGGATCTGCTGCATGAGCTCTCCGCGGCGGGCAAAGCGGTGCTGTACATCTCGCACGTGCTCGAAATCGTGGAGCAGATCTGCGATCGCGTGATCGTGATCGCGCAGGGGAAGATCGTGGCCGATTCCGCGCCGTCGGAGCTGACGCGGCTGATGCAGCTGCCCAGTCTGGAGAAGGTCTTTGCGCAACTGGTGCGGCAGCAGGATACGCGCGCCGCGGCGCGGGAGATGGTCGAGGTGATGAGAATTGGCAGCGGCTAGAGCGGCACGCGAACCGAAGCCGCCGCGCGACGAGGTGCTGTCGCTGGAAGTGCTGGCGCGCAGGAAGCCTGTCGAGGCGGAGCAGCCGACGCAGTTTCGCGTGCTGGTGCGGCATTTTCTCGATCGCTTCTTCACCAATGAGCTGGCGTCGTCGGAGGGTGACGCAAAGACGCGGCTGGTGCAGGCGGCGTGCGCCATCGGAATTCCCGGCTTCGTGGTGGCACTGTATCTCTACACTCCGTACCACATGCCGCATCAGGTGCGGCCGTATTGGGCACAGGTGGGGGATCACTACTTTTACGTGCTGTATTCGATGGTGGCGATGGGCATCGTCACCATTTTCGAGTGGGATTTGTTGTTTCCGGACCTGCTGGACGTGTTTGTTCTTTCTCCGCTGCCGATGCGGAACAGCCGCATGCTGGGCGCGCGTGTGACTGCGATCTTCATTCTGATGGGCGCCGCGCTCTTCGATTCAAATTTTCTTGCGCCGATCATGCTGCCCGCGGCGATGGACCCACCGCATCTGCTGCGATTCTGGGCGGCTCACCTGCTGGCGGTGGCAACGAGCGGGGTTTTCGGCGCGGCCTTTTTCCTGGCGCTGGAAGGCATTCTGCTGGGACTGCTGGGCGATCGGCTCTTCCGCAAAATCGCGCTGTGGCTGCAGGGGCTGTTCGTCGTCGCGCTGCTGACGCTGCTGTTTTTGTATCCGGCGCTGACGGGCGCGCTGGGAGCTTTGCTCCAGTCGAAGAACCGGTTGATCGCGTTGGTGCCGCCGTTTTGGTTCCTGGGGATTTATGAGCGCATTCTGCACGGATCGGCGGCGGCGCCTGTCTTTGCCGAGCTTGCGCGCGCTGGATGGGCTGCGCTGGCGACAGCCGTGGCGCTGGCGGTCGCGTCGTATCCGCTGGCGTGGTGGCGCAGGACGCGCGGCCTGGTGGAGGGTACAGCGAAGCGCGAAAAACTGAACCTGGTGGCGGTGCCGGTGCGGCATGCGCTGCATGCGACGCTGGCGCGCACTCCTGGCTGTCGAGCCGTGTGGCAATTCATCGGGGAGAATCTGTTGCGCGTTCCACGCTACCGCATGGTTCTGGTGATGTACGGCGGCATGGGCGCGGCGCTGGTGTTTGCGACGGTGACCAGGGTGAGCCTGGCGCATGGCAGCATCCCGCAGGGCAGGATCGCATTTTTCTTCTCGCCGGAGGGGCTGCGCGCGACGGTGCCCATCGTGGCGTTCTGGACGGTGTCTGGTTTGCGCAGCACGTTCCTGGCGCCGGCAGATCAGCGGGGCCGATGGATCTTTCGCGTGATCCTCGGCAAGGCGGGGTTGCCGCAGGTGGACGCGGCGAAGCGATGGGTGTTCCTGTGGAGCGCGCTGCTGAGCCTGGCAGCGGCTGCATGCGCATGCGTGTTTGGCGGGGCGGAATCGCACGGCTGGATGTTTGCGGCGGGGCAAGGGGTGGTCGCGCTTGGATGGAGTCTTGTCTTGACGGATTTGTTCTTCCTGAATGTGACCACGATTCCGTTCACCGGCGCGCGCTCGAATTCGGCGACAAACTTTGCACTTCTGCTCATCCCCTACCTGGGATTTTTTCCCGCTGTGGTGATGTTCACCGTGGCCCTGGAGCCGGCGATCGAGGCCAGTGTCGGACATTTGGCGATCGCGGCTGGCTTGGCGGCAGGGGCTCATCTGGTGCTGCGGGCCATGTACCGCAGCCGGATCGCCGACCACGTGCAACGCATCGAAGCGGACGAAGACGAAGAGGAGTTCCCGCTGAGGCTGGGACTGCGTTACTGAGCGGGTGCGCTCGCGACCGAAAAGGCTCTGTGCGTGAGTCTCCGTGTTTAGTGCCACTCATCGGCACTGGGACCGTAGAGGGCCGGCACTTTGGCCTCATTGAGGCGCAAGTAGACCGTGAGCTGCCCGCGATGATGCGCGAGGTGGCTAAGGGCGCCCTCGCGAATCTGCTTGTAGCGCGGACCCTCGGCGAGAATCTGATCGCCCATCTTGAGGCGCCACGGCTTGAGCAGATGTTCTTCGGTCGTGTTTTCGAGAGCCCTGCGCGATTTGGCGAGGGCTTGGTCGAGGAGCGCAAGCAGGTCGGCGCGCGTCGCCATGGCTCGCGTGCGCAACGACTCGCCCGCACCGTTCAGATCCGTTTCGTCGTTCTCAATCATCATGGCAATCCAGCCGGGCATGGTGACGACCAGCGACGCCAGATAGCCAAGTTCCATGGAGCGCTCATGCGGCTTCCAGGAATTGCGACCTTCCGGCATTCGTTCGATCACCTTGCGCGAGGATGCGGCTTCGGTTTCGAGCTGTTCGAGAAAAAACTTCTTCAGTTCCACTGCGCCTCCGAAGAGATGGTCTTTTGGAGGAATGGTACATCGGGGCAAGGCGATCGCGAGAGAATGCGGCGGAGCGGCCGCCGGCGAGTTTACGGCTTCGACGATTCGGCGCGGTGATGCGGAGAACGCAGCGCGTCGAGAACCAGCAGGATGCCGCCGATGACGATGGCGGAGTCGGCTACGTTGAAGTCGGGCCAGTGGTAGTGGACGATGTGGACCTCGAGGAAGTCTGTGACGAGACCCGAGCGGAGCCGGTCCCAGGCATTCCCAATTGTCCCGCCGAGGATAAGCGCGAGGGCAATCATGCTGGGCGTGATGCGCCGGCCGAAGCGCAGGATGATGAAGAGGACAACGGCCGCGGCCACCAGCGCGAAGATGGTCAGGACCCAGTGGATGAGCGAGGGGCGCGTGGATTCCGTGAACAGGGAAAAGGCCGCGCCGGGATTGCGCACGTGCGTGATGCGGAAGACGTGGCGGATGACGACGATCGCGTCGCCTTCGGGAATGTGGCGGCTGACCCAGTGCTTGGTCAAACGGTCGAGGAAGAGGATGACGGCGGCGAGCAACAGGAGCCAGGGCCGGCGGTCGGGTCCAGCGTTGGCGGGGGCGAGTTTGGCGCTCATTGCGCGTCCTCACGGTAGCCCATCTGCCGGAGGGCGTCGGCGCAGCGGCCGCAGACGTTCGGCCACGGGCCGAACTGGCGGACATGCTGGGGTGAGTCGTCGGCG
>JASHPM010000375.1 GCA_030038115.1 Acidobacteriaceae bacterium
ATTGACATGCTTATAGCGCGGCACTATAGTTTTTACAGGGGTTTGCGCGCACGGGATTCATTGCGCTGACCTTCGGTTGCCACTCCTGTTCATTCCAGTCCTGCCGGATGCTCCAGTCTGGAGAATCGGTGTTGCGAGCCTGCGCTCACCGTCTCCGATGGGTTACTCCGCCTGGACCGGAAAGGATCAGTTGCGGCGATCCCCGAACTTCGCCGAGAACCGCGCCGGGATCCCAGGCCCCGCCGCTGACGACGAAGAAAGCTGCAGCCTCGAAATCCGGCCATGCTGTTCAGCCAGGTTTCCCCGCTGCGGGGCGGAATCCGGGAGCCGCCACCTGAATCCCGGAGCTGTCTATGGCACACGTCCTCAATCCTGAACAAACCGAGAGCAACCCTCTGAACACCCAACTGGACACCCCAACGCTGGAAGCCCCGCCGGAGCACTCCGAACCGGCGGACGAAACCACCTCTAACCCCGAAGCCTCGTTTGACGCAGCGCCCCCCGATGCGGTGATCCCGGAAGCGCACGCCGCCCAGGACGCGTCCCAGACCCACCACGAAGAGCCGGACATCAGCATGGAAGACTTCGCGGCAGCGCTCGAGTCGTTCGACCGCGAGCAGGCCGCCGAAGCCGCCGCTCAGGCCTTCGACGACTCCGCCATCGTCACTGGCACGGTCATCAAGCTCACCGACAAGCATGTCGTGGTCGACGTGGGCATGAAGTCCGAGGGCCTGATTCCGATTGAGCAGGTCACGGATCACACCGGTCAGCCCAAACTGCACCCCGGCGACACCGTCGATGTGGTGATCGAGCGCGAGGAGCCCGAAGGCGGCTACCTGCTGGGCTACGAAAAGGCGCAGCGGCTGCGCGTGTGGGACACGGTGGAGAAGGCGCACAACGAGAAGACTCCGCTGACGGGTACGGTGGTGGGCCGCGTGAAGGGCGGTCTCACAGTCGATGTGGGTATCAAGGCGTTTCTCCCTGGTTCGCAGCTTGAGCTGCGCCCGGTGCGCAATCTGGATGCGTACATCGGCCAGCCGATTCAGGTCCGCGTGATTAAGCTGAACAAGAAGCGCGGCAACGTGGTGGTTTCGCGCAAGGAGATCCTTGAGGAGGAGCAGTCCGAGCGCCGCTCCCACACCCTGGAGCACCTCGAAGAAGGCGCCATCCTCACCGGCACCGTAAAGAATCTCACCGATTACGGCGCGTTCGTCGACCTGGGCGGCATCGACGGTCTGCTGCACATCACGGACATGTCCTGGGGCCGGCTCACCCATCCCCGCGATCTGGTCAATGTTGGCGATGAGATCCAGGTCAAGGTTCTTAAGTTCGACAAAGAGAAGCAGCGCGTCTCGCTGGGGTTCAAGCAACTCACGCCCGATCCCTGGCTGGATGCCGCGGAGCGCTATCCGATCGGCGCGCGTGTGCACGGCCGCGTGCTCAGCGTTACTGACTACGGCGCCTTCGTGGAGCTGGAGCAGGGAATCGAAGGCCTCGTCCATGTCTCGGAAATGACGTGGTCCAAGCGCATGAAGCACCCGTCCAAGCTGGTCAAGCCTGGCGATGACGTGGAGACGGTCATCCTTGCCGTCAATCCTGCCGACCGGCGCATTTCGCTCGGCATGAAGCAGCTGCTCGAGAATCCCTGGGAGCATCTGGCGGAAAAGTATCCGACCGGGGCCACCGTCGAGGGTCGCGTTCGCAACCTTACCGACTTCGGGGCGTTCATCGAGATCGAAGACGGCATCGATGGGCTGGTGCACGTGAGCAATCTCAGCTGGACCAGGCGCGTGAAGCATCCCTCCGAGGTGCTGAAGAAGGGCGAGAAGGTCCGCGCAGTCGTGCTGGGCGTGGAGCCGGAGAATCGCCGTCTCTCCCTGGGCATCAAGCAGCTCCAGCCCGATGTGTGGGAGACGTTCTTTGCGCAGCATCGCGTGGGCGACTTGGTCAAAGGCAAGGTGCTGCGCACCGCGCAGTTCGGCGCCTTCGTCGAAATCGCCGAGGGGGTCGAAGGCCTCTGCCACGTCTCCGAAGCCACCGACGGGCACGGCGTTCCGGTCAAGCTGGAACAGGGTAAGGAGATGGACTTCAGGATCATCCGCATGAACCCGGAGGAGAAAAAGGTCGCGCTCAGCATCCGCGCGGTGAGCGGCGAAGAAGCCAGCCGCGCCGACGTGGAAGCTTACAAGCAGCCGGTCTCCAGCTCCACCACCACGCTGGGCGATCTGGTCCACTGGAAGCGCGAGAAGTAAGCTGCAAAATCCCCATCAAACAGAGACGCCACCCATCTCGGGTGGCGTTCTTGTTTTCGCCACTAGCTGCCGGCTCACTTGATCTTCAGATCGATATACACCTGTTTCCGCGAATCGAACGAGCTGATCGTCTTCGTCGCGCTCTTTTTGCCTTTGTAAGCCGCCCACACCGTGTAATCCGTATCCGCGGAGAGCGCTGCGAAGCGGTAGCTCCCCTCTTTCTCCGTGATGAATGTCTTCACGTCGTTGTTGCGCGAATTCTGTAGGTACACGATCGCCCCGCTGATGGGGGCATCCTTCGCGTCGAGGACTTTGCCCTGCAGATCCTTGAGCCCGAAATCCTGCGAGGACGCCTTGGGCGCCAACACGGCCACCGCACCCAGCAGCGCTGCGCAGCACACCGCCGCGCCCCACCAGCGCCTCGCCGGCACACAGAATCCCCAGGGACGGAACTGAACACCACGCATCACTCTTCTTCCTCTTCTCCGAATTCTTCCTCGTCCTCGTAATCCTCTTCCACCTTGGTCAGTTCCAGCGGATCGGTCGCTACCACCTCGTATTCGGTCCCGCACTCATCGCAAACGATCACGTCGCCTTCCTCCACCTCGTCTTCATCGAAGTCGAGAGCGGTTTCGCATTCAGGGCACATCGGCATGAATCCCTCCAGCGGGAGAATCAATTCGCGGGTCCTTCACAATGACGCCGCCTGCATGAGAAACGTTGTTGGAAATCTCAAAATCGGGTTTCTCCATCGTCGTTGCCCGGTTCCATCCTTCCAGCCTTGGCTAGTTTTGAGGAGAATCGCCCCGCGCGTCAAGCGTACTCTTCTGTCCGGATATGGGGCATACTCGATAGTCATGAAATGCCGTCGTCTCTCCGCCTGCGTTCTGCTTCTGCCCGCGTTTGTCGCCGCCCAGGCTCAGTCCCGGACCCCCTCTGGCGATGCCGCCCACCGCGATCTGGATGCCATTGGCGCTCCTGTTCGCCCCATGCCCCCGGATCCCGCCATCGTCCATGCGCTCTCCCGGATTTCACCCGCCCAGATTCAGCATACGATTGCCACCCTCGTCTCGTTCCATAACCGCAGCACCCTGTCCAGCCTCGACAAGGATCTGCCGCCGGGCACCGGTGTGGTCGCGGCCGCCGACTGGATCGAATCGCAGTTTAAAGAGATTTCCGCTGCCTGCGACGGATGTCTTGAAGTCCGCCGCGATTCCTTCATCCAGACGCCCGGAAGCGGCCCCCTTGCCCGCGTTACTCAGCCCACGCCTCTCACCAATGTCTATGCTGTGATGCGCGGCAGCGATCCCGCGCAGGCTGCGCGCATGATCCTCGTCACCGGCCACTACGATTCCCGCAACAGCACCAACTCCAATACCCGCGACGAAGCCCCCGGCGCCAACGACGACGCCAGCGGCGTGGCGGTGAGCCTCGAGTGCGCTCGGGCGCTTTCAAAACTCAAACTGCCCGCCACGCTCATCTTCGTGGCTGTCGCCGGCGAGGAACAGGGCCTGTACGGCAGCAAGCACCTCGCGGACCTGGCCAAACAGGAGGCCTGGCAGCTGGAAGCCGTCCTCAACAACGATATTGTCGGCGGCAATCGCACCCCCGGCGACAAATTCCAGGACTTTCATGCCGTCCGCGTCTTTTCCGAGAGCGTTCCCGCCAGCGCCTCGCCCGACGAGATGCGCCGCATCCTCGCTCTCGGCTATGAGAGCGACTCGCCCTCGCGCCAGCTCTCCCGCGCCATCGCGGATGTGGCCCGCACCTATACGGCGCGCCCGCCTGTTTCCGCGCTCGATCCCGTCCTCGAATTTCGCCGCGACCGCTTCCAGCGCGGCGGCGATCACACTTCCTTCAACCAGGACGGATTCGCGGCGGTCCGTTTCACCGAGTGGCGTGAGGACTTCAATCACCAGCACCAGAACGTCCGCGTGGAGGACGGCATCCAGTTCGGCGACCTGCTGAACTTCGTCAATTTCGATTACGTGGCCCGGGTCGCGCGCCTCAACGCCGCTACCATGGCCGTGCTCGCCAGCGCACCCCCGGAGCCGGTTCACGTGCAATACCCGCCGCCCCCCGCGGTCTTTACGAACGCCATTAACAACACCCAGATCGAGTGGGATCAGGCGTCGGGCGCCCCGGCCGGCACGAGTTACGAAATTGTGTGGCGTGCGCTCGCTGCGCCCGACTGGCAGCGGTCCATCCCCGCCGAGCGGCTGGGCGCCGTGACCGACGGCAAATTCGACTCAACCCCGCAAGGCCATTTCTCCGTGCAGCTGCCCGTATCGAAAGACAACGTAATCTTCGGCGTTCGCGCCGTCGATGCTCACGGTCATCGCAGCCCCGCGGTCGTTCCCTGGCCCGCACCCCGGCCCTCTCGTCCCGAATGAGACAATATCCCCTGTGCCCCGACTCTCCACCGGCGCCCTCGGCTTCCCTGATTTCCGCGGTTTCACGCGCAGCCTCATCCTGTGGAATCTCGGTGCCTATTTCGCGCTGCTGATCCTCAACGTCGTCTCGCGGCCACTCGCCGGCCAAATCACGGCCGCACTCATCCTCGATCCCGATGCAGTCCTTCACCACGGATGGATCTGGCAGGTTCTCACCTACTTCATCGTTCACCTTGGAATTCTGAGCACCGCCTTTGAACTGCTCTCTCTGTGGTTTCTGGGCAGCCTGCTCGAAACCGGCCACGGCGCGCGCTGGCTGGCGGAGCTGTTCTTCGTCTCGGTGCTCGGCGCGGGCCTGGCCGCCTTGCTGCTGTACCTGGTTCTGCCCCAGGACGCCGCGCCGCTCTATGCCTGCTGGGGCGGCATTTTCGGCCTCCTCATCGCCATCGGCGTGCTCTATGCCGACACCCCGTTCCTGATGTTTCCCTTCCCCATCACCATCAAGGCGAAATATCTGGTTGCCGTGTACATGCTCATCGCTCTGGCCATGCTTTTCTCAGCGGAGAAGGTCTTTGCGTTCTCGCAGCTCGGCGGCGCGCTCTTCGGATTCCTCTACATTAAGTTTTCCCCGCGCCGCGGCTTCGCCCTGGCCGGTAGCGAGACCGTCTATGGGCTGCGCAACCGCTACTATCGCTGGAAGCGGCGTCGCGCGGCTAGAAAATTCGAAGTCTACATGCGCAAGCGCCGCGACAACTAGCGGCGTCACTGCGCGCCGTTAGAACTTCGGCGTTTCCGGAATCGCCGCGCCGTCTGCGCGCGGGTCAGAAGCTCCATAGTTCACGCCCGTCCTGCTGTTATGCAGCACCGCCTGGCCCCGCCCCATCGCTGTGGTGTACTCCTTCCGCACCTCCAGAATGTGGCCCATCTTTGTGAGCTGCTCGATCGACGCCTGCGTCACGCGCGACTCAATCACGATGTTGCACCCCAGTTTGTTGTTGACCGTGAACCGCGGTTCTTCCATCGCCGCCTGAATGTTCATGTGGTAATCGGCCACGTTCGACACAAACTGCGCATGCGCCAGCGGCTGATTGAACCCGCCCATAATCCCGAACCCGATGTGCTCGTCGCCGCGCTGCATAAACCCCGGAATGATGGTGTGGAATGGCCGCTTGTGCTCCGCCAGTGCATTCGGCGACTTGGGATCCATCGAGAACAACCCGCCCCGGTTCTGCAGCACAAACCCCATGCCATCCACGGTGATCCGCGAACCGAATCCCGAGTAGTTGCTCTGGATGAACGACAGGATGTTCCCCTCGCGATCCACCACCGACAAATACGTCGTGTCGCTCCCTCCCAGCGATCCCGGCGCCACGTCGCAGTTCGCCTTCGTGGCATCGATCAGTTTCGCGCGCGCCGCGGCGAATTGCTTCGAGATCAGTTGTGGTACGGGAATCGTCGAAAAAAGCGGATCGCCATCGTAGGCCTTCACATCTGCGTATGCCAGCTTCATCGCCTCAATGCGCGTATGCAGCTCGCCCGCGCTGTGCGGCCCCGCCGGATCCGGCGGGAACTGCTCCATGATGTTCAGCATTTCCAGCGCCGCCATCCCATCGCCGTTCGGCGGCAGCTCGTACACCGTCCAGTCGCGATAGGTTGTCGCGATAGGCTGCACCCATTCCGCCGAATACCGCTCCAGATCGTCGGTCGTCATCGTGCCGCCCTGCTCCGCCGACGTCTTCAGGATCGCCTCGCCGATCGGTCCCCTGTAGACCGCCGCCTCGCCCTGCTCCGCAACCATCCGCAGCGCATTTGCGAGGTCGGGATTGCGGAAAATCTGCCCCGTCGCCGGAACCTGGCCGCCGGGCAAAAACACGCGTCGGCTCTCCGCGTTCGCCTTCAGCGGTTCCCCATCCGTCACCCAGTAGTCGTGAATCATCTCCGGCACCGGAACCCCGTGCTCCGCATAAAAAATTGCCGGCTGGAACAGCGTCTTCCACGGCAGTTTCCCAAACCGGTCGTGGAGCTTCGTCCACCC
>JASHPM010000376.1 GCA_030038115.1 Acidobacteriaceae bacterium
GTTCCTGCGAGGGGGTTGCGGTGGGGTCCGAATCAGTATGCGGCGATTCCCGTAACACTCTGGCCCAAAATCAGCGTATGGATGTCGTGCGTGCCCTCGTAGGTTTTCACCGATTCGAGGTTCATCATGTGACGCATCACCGGATAGTCGTCGGTGATGCCGCTCGCCCCCAGAATGTCCCGCGCCAGGCGGGCGCATTCCAGCGCCATCCAGACATTATTGCGTTTGGCCATGGAAATATGCTCGTGGCCGGCCTTACCTTCATCCTTAAGCCGCCCCACCTGCAGGACCAGCAACTGCGCCTTGGTGATCTCGGTGATCATCCAGGCCAGTTTTTCCTGCACCAGCTGATGACTGGCAATCGGCTGATCGCGAAACTGTTTCCGCACCAGAGAGTACTGCCGCGCCGTGTCGTAGCAGGACATCGCTGCGCCCACACCGCCCCAGGCAATGCCGTAGCGTGCCTGATTCAGGCACATAAGCGGCGACTTCAGCCCATCGGATTTCGGCAGCAGGTTGCATGCGGGAACGCGGACATCCTGCAGCGAGAGCCCCGATGTCACCGAGGCGCGCAACGACCATTTGCCGTGTACATCCCATGCACTAAAACCGGGGCGGTCAGTCTCAACCAAAAACCCGCGGACTCGTCCCTCTTCACCACCGTCGCCGTGGACCTTCGCCCAGATCACGGCTACATCGGAGATGCTGCCGGTGGTGATCCACATCTTTTCGCCGTTCAGGATGTACTCGTCGCCGCTGCGGTCGGCGCGCGTGCGCATGCCTCCGGGGTTGGAGCCGTAGTCGGGTTCGGTGAGCCCAAAGCAGCCGAGCTTTTCTCCGGTCGCCAGCTTCGGCAGCCAGTGGTTCTTCTGCTCCTCGGAGCCGAAGGTAAAGATGGGATACATGACGAGCGCCGACTGCACGCTGACAAAGCTGCGCACGCCCGAGTCGCCGCGCTCGAATTCCTGCATGACCAGCCCGTACTCCACGTTGGACATGCCGGCGCAGCCGTAGCCCTGCAGATTGGCGCCAAAGAAGCCGAGCTGTCCCATCTGCGGAACTAATTCACGCGGGAAACGTCCCTCGCGGTTGCACTCTTCGATGATAGGGACGAGATTGTCCTCGATGAACTGACGCGCGGTGTCGCGGGCCAGGCGCTCGTCGTCGCTGAGCAGGCGGTCGAACCCGATGAAGTCTACACCCTTGAAAGGGAAGGCCATAAATGCAAAATCACTCCGGAAGGGAAATCATACCGTTTCCGGCGCGCCGCCAGGAATCGGATGTTACGCCGTGATGCTTTGCGTCGAAATCCAGAATTTTTCGTCAAAGAAACATTTCCTCGCCGGTTTACGGAAATGCCGGAAATAGAGGATGATGACGTAGAGTGGAAACGAGGACTCAGCATGGCTGGCGATCTGCAACTTACCTGTAGCGACTGCGGTCAGGAATTCACCTTCACGAGCGAGGACCAGGCGTTCTTCCAGGAACGCGGGTATTCCGCGCCCAAGCGCTGCAAACCGTGCCGTCAGGCCAAGAAGAACGAGCAGGGCGGAGGCGGGGGCGGAGGATACCGGTCCGAGTCCAGGGGAACGGCCGTGATCTGTTCCGGTTGCGGCCAGCAGACAACAGTGCCCTTTGAGCCGCGCGGCGATCGCCCGGTGTATTGCCGCGATTGCTATAACGCGCAGAAGGGCGGCGCGGGCGCGGGCAGGGGCGGTAACCGCGGCGGTCGCGGACGCAACTAAGCGGATCGCCGAAACTAGAAGATGAGCGACGGCCGATTTGGGCCCACGCCAGGCTTGCTGCGTTCGGGGCAGGCGGGGATTCCCGGCGGTTTCCAAAGGGCTCCCAGGCGTCGGTTTTCCCGATGGAGGGCAGCCTCCCGGCGATAGAATCGCAGGCGACCGCATGTACTACGTCATCGTCATCCTGTTTCTCGTCGTCTGTCCGGCGCTGTCGGTGGTTGCCGAGGCTTCCGGCGCCAGCCATCCCGTCAACCTGCTTGTCCTCATCGGGAAATGGTATGTCTTTTGGGCTGTTGGCATCCGGGGTTTCACAGCCGGCGTATGGCAGGTAATTAGGCCGCGGTTTACGGCCGAGGAAATTTTCCGGATTCGCAACCCGGAATCGCACGCCATCGTCCGGGAAGTGGGATTCGGCAACTTATCGATGGGTCTGCTGGGGATATGCAGCTTGTATCGAACCGGCTGGATCGTACCCGCAGCCGTGGTGGGCGGCTTATATTACGGCCTGGCCGGACTGGGGCACGTCTTCCAAAAAGGCAAAAACGCGATGGAGCAAACGGCGATGTTCTCCGACGCGTTTGCCTTTCTCGTGCTCGCCGCTTTCGTAGTCAAGAGCCTGGCCTGAGCGATCGCTGTCATTTCTCTTCCAGCATGCTTTTCAGCGTTTCGTAGAGACGAGCGGTGATCTGCTCCGGCGTATCGTCCGCCGTGAATTGGATGGGGTCGCCCACGCGGACAGTCAGTTTTCCCGAGCGGAACCAGCCTTTCCGGCGCTGCTTCAGCTCGCTCAAACCCACCAGCGCGACGGGAAGCACCGCCGGCGCGTCCGATTCGCGTACCAGCAGGCCGATGCCGGGGCGGAAGGGTTGCAGGCCCGTCTCGGTGCGAAACCCCTCCGGGAAAACCCGCACGTTGTAGCCGCGATCCAATGCCTCGCCGGCGTGCCGGAACGACCGCCTGAATCCCGCGCTGCGCGGCAGCGGGAAGACGTTGTAGAGTGCCGTGATCAGAAGCCAGGCGGGCGGACCCAGGACATCGAGCAGCGGCGACACACGGCGTCCCGTTGGGCCGACGTTGCGCATATGCCGAAAATCGCGCAGCATGTCGCCAGCCATGGCCACCGCCACCCGGCGGCGCATCGGGCCAGGCAGGCCGTAAAGAACCAGCGCCGCGTCGTAAGCGGTGACGTGGTTGGCGATCAGCAGCACCGGTTTTTCCGGCGCGAGGTCCGGCGGCCGCTCCACGCGCGGGTTCCCGAGGAACCACACGAACGGCTGCGAGACCAATTCCAAATAGGCGACCCGCAGCCAGCGAACGGGCCACCACCACGGCCAGTGCGGATAGACGTCTTCCTCGCCTGCCTTGCGCGGTTCGTCCAGCGCGTGAGCCCGCACCGCGGGCGCTGGAGCGGAGCCGCTTGCCGATGCCTCTGACGCTGGTTCTGACGGTGTCATATCCGCGCTGTGCATTCCCAGTACGCGCCGTAAATCGCCGAGCGTGATTACACCCTCCAGGGTGGTGTCGTCGAGCGTCAGCCCTAGCCGCTGCTCCAGCTCCGACTGCAGCTGCACGCGCCCCAGGCTGTCGAGCCCCAGGTCTTCGGAGAGCCGCGCATCGTCTCCCGTTTTCCCCGCACGGGCATGGCTGATGGAAAGAATCAGCGCCAGCAGCGGATCGCCGGCGCCGTTGCCGTCCGATTCCGCGTGTTGCGCGTTCACCCACTCCGTCACCTTCGGACGCCGCACTTTGCCGGTGGAGGTGCGCGGCAGGTCCAGCTCCGGCCACAGACGCCACTGGTGAATCCGCTGATACTCCGCGAGCTGGCGATTGGCGGCCACGACCGCTTCGTGCGCCTGCTCCTGCGACCCGCGAAAAAGCAGCACCGCTACCGGCTCGGTGCCCGCCGTGGTCAGCAGCGGAACGACCGCGGAAGCCTGCACGCCGGGCTGCGCGTTCAATGCCGCCTCCACGTCTTCGGGATGAACATTGAGGCCGGAGGGCGTGACGATCACCTGGCTCTTGCGCCCGACGAAGCGGAGCTGCCCCTCGTCATCGCGCTGCGCGAGGTCGCCGGTGGCCAGCCACTCCGACTCGTTCTGCCGCAGCGAGCCGTGCTGCCATGTGGCCTGTGAAACCACATCGCCACGCACCAGAATCTCGCCCTCGTCGGTGATGCGCACATCGCGCCCCGGCAACACCTTGCCGATGGTTCCCTGGGCAGCCTTGAAGGGGTGGTTCAGCGTGATCAGCGCGGAGGTTTCCGTCATGCCGTAGCCCTGGACGGT
>JASHPM010000377.1 GCA_030038115.1 Acidobacteriaceae bacterium
CTGCTGATTGCGGAGCATCGCCGGGCGCGGGTGGTGGGACGGGCGCAGCAGGCGCGGGAGACAATCGCGAAGAAGGAAGGCGACTCGAGCATCCAGCGGATGAAGACAAAAATTGCCGGCGCGGAAGCACAGAACGCGGCTTCTCGCGAGCTGATGGATGGCGATTCAATCGACGATCGCTTCGCCAAACTGGAACGCGATGAGCAGATCGACGCGCTGCTGCAGAATTTGAAAGAGCAGCATGCGAAGACGGCGTGAAGACAGGGAGCAGGAGGTGGTACCCCGCAGCGAACAAAATAAGCTCGCTTGCTGCGCCGACTCAATCCTGAGTTCCCTAACGCGAACTCAGGATGACGGCGTTATTTTTACTCGCGAGACAGCCTCAGGCGGCGCGGACCCTCTCCTGCTCGGCACGGGCCTTCTCCTGCTCCCCCATCCAGCGCGCGTAATCTTCGTTCACCACGCCGAGCTGGTACAGGGTGTTGCGTGTTTCGACGAGCCTGTTGTCGAGGTCCACATTCAGAATGGCGGACGTATAGATGGAGCCATTCCGGAGGTTGGTATGTCCCATGACGTCGCCGGTAAGGCGCTGCCCGGGCTCTAAAGGGCAGAAGCCTTCAAAAACCACGCTCCCCACGGCGGACCAGTTTTCAATTTTTACGATCGGCTTGGCTGGCTTGTCCATGATTCGTGACCTGAGGCTGCCGCCACTGGTCGCGTGCAGACGGTCGAAAGAGCCGGTGGCCAGACCTTCCCGGAAATGTCGGTGCAATTCGATGGCCAATCATAACTAATAGGTAAACAGTGGGGTTTTCAGCGGGCAGCGTTGAGAGTCGCGCATAATTTGCCACACACGTGGTGTTAGTTGCACGGTGAGCGGGCGGCGCAGGAGCCGGGTGGCGCAGCGGGGCACCCGGTGTGCTGCGGGCGATTTCGAAGGCGTTATATATACTTGCGCATGCGTTCATTGCGCGTTCCACTCGCATTCTCCGCGCCGGGTGTGCTTGCTCTGCTACTGGCTGGCCCCGGGGCGCAAGCTCAAACGCCCGCGGCACAAACGACGGCGACCACCCCAGCTGCCTCTGCGGCTCCGGCAACGCCGGCGGGGCCGCACACGATGACGCTCGACGATCTGTTCCGTTTCCACGATGTGGGCGGACCTGTTCTGTCGCCGGACGGCGAGTGGGTCGCCTATACCGTATCCACGGTCGAGACGACGGCGGACAAGCGGATCACCGATCTGTGGATGGTCTCCTGGGACGGCAAGGAAGACATCCGTCTGACGTGGGCAGGCGATGTGGATGAGGACTCCGACGATCTGGGGTCGTCGGGCGCGCCGCGCTGGAGTCCGGATGGGAAGTACCTTTCGTTCACCGCGAACCGGCCCGGCAAGGCGAAAGGGACGCAGGTTTGGATTCTCGATCGACGCGGCGGCGAGGCGCATCAGCTGACGGATGTGAAGGGGCATCTTTCCGCGTATGCGTGGGCGCCGGATGCGAAGAGGCTGTTGCTGGCGATTTCGCCGGACGAAGAGGCGGAGGCGAATGACAAGGCAAAGGCGGCGGATAAGGAGAAGGAAAAACCAAAGCCCATCGTGCTGGACCGCTACCACTTCAAGGAAGATATCGAAGGGTATCTGAAGGACAACGAACACACGCAACTGTATTTATGGGATGTGGCGACGCACAAGCTCGACAAGCTGACGACGGACACGAAATACGACGAGAGCAATGCGGTGTGGTCGGCGGATGGGACGCGCGTCGCCTATGTGAGCAATCACGATCCCGACCCGGACCGGTCGATCAACACAGACGTGTGGGTGGTGGATGCGAAGCCGAATTCGACGGCGAAGCGGCTGACGACGTTCGAGGGGCCGGATGGGGGGCGCATCCAGTGGAGTCCGGACGGCAAATGGATCGCGTTCACGGAAGGGGACGTGCTGAAGCTGTGGCAATACAGCGAGGAGAAACTGGGCATTGTGGCGGCGGATGGAAGCTCGGCTCCGCGGATTCTGACGACGGCGCTGGACCGGTCCGTTTCGTCGCCGTTCTTTTCCCAGGACGGTAAGTCGATCGACGTGCTGGTGGAGGACGACCGGAGTCAATACCCTGCGAGTGTCGACGTGGCCACAGGCGAGGTACACCGGATCATTGGCGATGCGGGTGCGGCGATGGGGATCAACGAGGCTGCGGGACATACCGTGCTGGTCTGGACCACGGACGCGCAACCTGGAGAGGTGTATGCGCTGGAGAATGGCGGACTGCGCAGGCTGACGCACCACAACGATGAGGTGGTGGCCAGCCTGAAGCTGGCAGAAACGCGGGACGTGAAGGCGATTTCAAAGGACGGCACGGAGGTGCATGGGCTGCTGACGCTGCCGATTGACGCGAAACCGGGGACGAGGTATCCGATGCTGCTGTTCATCCACGGAGGGCCGAACGGGCAGGACGATCACGCATTCAATGTGCACCGGCAGTTGTTCGCTGCGCATGGGTATGCAGAGCTGAACGTGAATTATCGCGGCAGCTCGGGCCGAGGGAATGCGTACCAGAAGGTGATTGCCGGGGACTGGGGCGATCACGAGATTGACGACATCCTCGCGACCGTGGACGAGGTGGCGAAGGAGGGCCTGGTCGATCCTGATCGCATGGGCGTGGGCGGGTGGAGTTACGGCGGGATTTTGACCGACTACACGATTGCGAGCACGAACCGGTTCAAGGCAGCGAGCAGCGGTGCGGGGATGGGGAATCCCGCTGGGCTCTACGGGATCGACGAGTACATCCTGCAATACGATAACGAACTGGGGTCGCCGTGGAAGGATCCGCAGAAGTACATCCAACTCGGCTATCCGTTCTTCCACGCCGACCGGATTCACACGCCGACGCTGTTCATGGGCGGAGACAAGGACTTCAATGTGCCGCTGAATGGCGGCGAGCAGATGTATCAGGCACTGAAGAGCCTGAATGTCCCGGCTGAGCTGATCGTCTACCCAGGGCAGTTCCACGGGTTCACGCGACCGAGCTTCATCCGCGACCGCTACCAGCGATGGTTTGACTGGTATGACAAATGGGTGCTGGGCAAGACGCCGGCTCCGACGACTCCGACGACTCCGGCTCCCGCAGCACAGGGGAAGAAATAGACCGCTGAACCCCTCCCCGAAGCGACGGAAAACCCTGCCTTTTGAGGGCTGGAACCAGGACGGGGGAGGGGGGGAGGACTGTCTGAGTGGAATCCTCAGAACTGCGCTGCGGCAATCCGAGGTTTCCACCGAGATGTTTGGGGGAGGTAAGACGGGGCGGTCTAGCTATGCCGCCAGGCATGCATTGGCGGGACTGACGGATACGCTGTAACAGGTTTGCGAGGATCGGGAATGAAGGTGGAGACGGGGGCTTCCCGGACAACGCGCGCCTGGCGCTGGTCCGCCACCCACTGCTGATATTCCTCGTTGACCTGACCGAGCCGATAGACGGTATTCCCGGTCTCCACAAGCCCGTTGGCTGCGTCGACGCTCTGAATGACCGAGGTGTAGATGACCCCGTTCGGGAGATCAGCGTGGCCCATGAGGTAGCCGGTGAGACGCTGTCCGGGTTCCAACTCGCGGAAACCATGGAAGATGAGGTTGTCCACGATGGCCCAATTCTCGATTCTCGCCGAAAGTTTCTCCATTCCCGAGGCCTGAGCTTTCCGCCAGCCGTCGCCAGCCGACTATTACACTCTCTGTCACGGGTGGGGCAATCCGAGGGCCAACGTGTAAATAAATGAGGAATAGGTACTTATTTCCCGAGGTTCAGGCGGGGAAGGAGAAAATTTTACGTCATGGTGCGTCTTTTATGCGCAATTATGTTGCCATTTTGGGAACGGGACACGGGACTTGAGTGACCCATTTGTGGGACCCGGGGATGAGCAACCCGGACGCACCTGACAGGCTTCTTAGCGCGGCCACGGCGCGGACAGTGATACGAATTTCCGCGTTTCGATCGGCCGAGGCAGTCCTCAGTGGATGTTGTTTCGTGGCAGGGTGCCGATCCTGCGCCATCGGCCGCGTTGACCCTCGATCTCGCCCTCGGCCACGAGTCCCCGAAGAGCAGGGAGGACTTTGAGCAGCGGTTCGCCCAACTCGTATGCGATCGCGTGACTTGTCCGCCACTCCTCGGTGACAACCTCCCTGAGCTTTTCCAGGATTTC